>JAOZRE010000348.1 GCA_029940215.1 bacterium
TCTTCCATGGCATCACTCATACTGCCAGCCATTGCTGCTTTATAAAAAGTCCGGGAGTCACCGACCGAAATCGGCATCTCTGGTAACTCCGGTTTCAACCCACCTGCTTCGAAAAGAATAACCAGGTTGGGTGAATTGGTTTTTTGCGCAAGCATAGCTGCTGCGCAAGGAGCTCCGGTCCCGACACCAACGGTAGCCCCGTCCTCCAGTTCCCTGGCTGCCACGGAGATCATCAGCTCCATATCATTATATTCAGTCATCTCTAACCCTCCTCTGGTAAAAGCAGTTCCTTGTGTCGGAGTTCCTGCATACGTTTCAGCCCACCGTTTCGGTTAATATAGTCAAAATGGTCCTCACAATCGTAGATATTGCGTTGGATAAATTCCTTAAACACTTCCGGATCCTTGTCAGCGGTTAGCCACTCTCTCAGATGATCCTCATCAGAGAAATATTCATAAGGCATCGTCCCCGGAAAGCCTCCGAAGGGAACCTCACAAACTGCATCAACCATATAATATGGAATACGAGTCGAAGAGGGATCGTTGCGGATTTCATCATGATCAATAATCTTTTCAGTCGTTATAATTAATCGCTTGGATGCGGCAGCCAGTTCCAAATCTGCCACAGCGATGCCCTTGAAACGACAGTTCCCGTACACATCTGCTTCGTGAACATGGATAATGCCGATATCAACATAAAGAGCCGGAAGGAGAACGGCTTTTTTACCTGTGAAGGGGCAGTTGGCGACAATGCCTGCGCTGTATTTGAATGTGTCTGTACCCATCATATTTCGGGCAGGCAGGTATGAGACCCCCATAGCAGCAGCTTTCATGCGAATGCTCAAAGCATAGTTCGTCCATTCAGTTACCTTGACCTTACCACTCTCGATGTAGCGGCGAGAACAGGATGAAAGGCCACGGGCTTCCAGTCCGACTATGTATGCGGCATCCAGTCGGTTATAAACCTCTCCAGCACTCAGAATCTGCATATCGTGTGTTGCAGTGTGACCGGCAAACCCCATTTCCTTCCTGCCCTGCCTGACAATCTCGTGACAGGCCGCAATGGGGCTGCGATTAGCACCAAACCCTCCAATACCGAGGTATTCGCCATCTTTAACATGCTTACTGACAGCTTCTTTCAATCCCGAAACCTTGTATTCCATTTTTCGGTTTTTCTTTCTGAAAAACGCCCGGGCATCATCCGGGTCGGGGTTGGTGAATAGTTCCCCCTGGCCTTGATCTAAAATTTCCACAAGTAAATCTCCTTTGAACAAATTCACATTGAATTATTGATTAATCTGACAACTAAAGTGCATGATGTTGTACTAACATCTGTTTCCTGTATGTATTTCTCTCATCCCCTGTGGTTGATTGTCAATTCGATAGAAGGTCGATCAACTGTCGTTTGTCAATGAAAGCCAGCAATCACACAAGAGAATTCCAGCAGAGTCATTCTCCTGATATGGGAATTCCAAAAATAAGGCAACCTGAGGTTTTCGGTGTTAAAAGATTCCGCTATACACCTGGAATTTTACTTGCTTCATCAGGTGCAAATGGCCTCTGTCAGTTGGATAGTTTAAATGGCAAATCTGAGAAAGTGATTACTGGATCAACATGCAATCGCCATAGCTGAAAAAACGATAGCGTTCGGCGACTGCTTCCTTGTAGGCATCAAATATGAGATCCTTGCCGGCCAGGGCAGAGATCATCATCAGCAGGGTAGACTCGGGCAGATGGAAGTTGGTCAGCAATTGGTCGATGGCATTGAAACGGTATGGCGGATAGATAAATATACGTGTATCGCTTGATCCGGATCTGATTTTACCATCCTTCCAGGCTGACTCAAGGGTTCTGGCAGCTGTTGTCCCCACAGCCGTGACGGTTTTCCCTTCCTCACGGGCCTGGTTCAGTTTCTCGGCCACTTCATCGGAGATGAAATAGCTTTCTTCATGCATGGTGTGCTGGCGAATATCGTCTACCCGAACCGATTCGAAGGTGCCGGCGCCGACATGCAGGGTGACAGACAGAATGTCGGTTCCTTTTTGCCGGATGCGATCCAGAATGGGTTCAGTAAAATGCAGGCCGGCAGTGGGCGCGGCAATAGCTCCGTACTCCTGTGCAAAAACGGTCTGGTAATTTTCAAGGTCTGTGCTGCGTCGGGTCTCTTTTTTTCTAACCTTATGGATATAAGGGGGTAGGGGTGCGTAGCCGACCTTTTCCAACCGCTGGATCAGGTTCTCATTTTCTGAAAAACGCAAGGTGCAGTCGCCATCAGCTTGCTTATCTTGTAATGTAGCGGTCAACTTACCCTCGCACAACTCCAGTATTTCCCCCGGTTTGATGCGGGCGGAATTTTTTACCTTGCACAGCCAGCATCCAGGGGCTTTTTCCTTGAGAAGTAACACCTCGATAGAGGCTCCGGTAGCTCGCTTTCCCGGAAGTCTGGCCGGAATCACCCGGGAATTATTAACAACCAGGATGGAGCGCTCGGGCAGCAGGTCTGGGAACTCATGAAATTGGTGGTGTCTGATTCCGGAAGCTTCACGGTCAATTACCATCATCCGTGAGGTATCTCTGGGTGATGCCGGCTGATCGGCAATTAATTCATCAGGTAGTTCATACGAATAGGCGGAACGCTGGTTGCTCATTTAACCTTATCACTCATAATGGCACATTTTTCGAATTATCTTCAGGAACAGACAACTTCTGTCTCAGAAATCGGTCGGTCCGGGTCGGTCTCTTCAACGATGAAGAGACGAGCTGAATTGACTCGCTGCCGTGTACTCAATAGACATAGCCAAGGAGGGCTGATGATTATCGATGAAAAAACCCGTTATATTCTGACTGACAAACTGAATTTTACAAACGAGCATATCAGCATACTGGAAAACAATGCCGGGCAACTGGCGCGTATCATGAATTTGCTGAGCATGATTCAGCGGTCCCCCGGAGAGCTTTCCATCAGGAAATTTGTCAGGGTTCAACTTGATAAAATGCGGCAGAGCCTCGATTCCCCCGGCTATGCGGATCAACAACTGCTGCTGAAAGCCCGGGCGGAATACTACACGTTTCAACGATCCTTTCAACAATTCTGATCAAAAATCACCTGCGTACCCCAGATAGCCCCGGGGGGTCAGTTCTCTCAACGATGACTTCACCTCCTCGGGTAATTCCAGAGAATCGATAAAATCGATCAACACCTTCTGATTTACCTCTTTACCACGAGTGAGAGCCTTCAGCTTTTCGTAAGGCTCCGGAATCTGATAGCGGCGCATTACTGTCTGCAGGGCTTCGCCCAGTAGCAGCCATGAGTCGGCCAGTTCGGCTGCAATTTTATCTTCATTGAGCGACAGCTTGGACAATCCTTTCAGTGTTGCCTTGTACGCCAGAACGGAATACCCAAACCCTACACCGATGTTACGCAGGACCGTGCTATCTGTCAGATCCCGCTGCCACCTTGAAACAGGCAGTTTGGCCCCCAGGTGTTCAAAAACTGCGTTGGCGATACCGAGGTTCCCCTCCGAATTTTCAAAGTCGATGGGATTGATCTTGTGAGGCATGGTTGAGCTTCCCACCTGACCCTCAACTGGAATCTGCTTGAAGGCTTCAATGGAGATGTAGGACCAGAGATCACGATCAAAATCAAGCAGAATAGTATTCCAGCGTACAAACTGGTGAAAAATCTCGGCCATATAGTCGTGGGGTTCAATCTGAGTTGTGGCGGGGTTCCAGCTTAGACCCAGGGATTCGACGAATTGTCGACTGAGTTCCCGCCAATCCACATCAGGGAAACTGACCAGGTGTGCGTTGAAATTGCCGACCGCCCCGTTGATCTTGCCCATGATTTCCTGTTGCTGCATCTGTTTCAATTGTCGCTGTAGCCGCTCGGCCACGTTGAAGAATTCTTTTCCCATAGTGGTCGGGGTGGCTGGTTGCCCGTGGGTTCTGGCCATCATACCGTGATGTCGGTAAGCCTCAGCTTTCTCCCTGATTGCAGACAGCACCAGTTCACAGGTTGGCAGGACCACTTCATTAAGGGTATGTCGCAGAATTAGTCCGTAGGACAGGTTGTTGATATCTTCACTGGTACAGGCAAAATGCACCATACCGCTGAGAGAAGAGAGGCCCATCGCATCAAGCTTCTCATTGATGAAATACTCCACTGCCTTGACATCGTGGTTGGTGACACTCTCGATTTCCTTTACTTTCAGCGCTTCTTCCGGTGAAAACTCCTGGTAGATTCGTCTTAGTTCGGAAATGGTCTCGCTGGTAAAAGGGGAGATGCAGTCGATTCCGGAATGGGCGGCCAACGCTATCAACCATTCGATCTCCACCTCCATTCGATATCGAATCAGTGCATATTCACTACAGTATTGCTTTAACTCCTCGACCTTGCTGCAGTATCGGCCGTCCAGAGGTGAAATTGCCTGAACGCTGCTCAAATTATCCATCTTTATCTGTCCTTATATGTGTTCGATGCGTGGCACCCGGTTTTGTTGTGAATGATCCGTCATCATATCAGTTGCTGATTTTACTGAAAAGGCAAAAACTGACATTCGTGTCCGAAAGGCGTGCATGGTCATTCGAACAACCATTTCAGGTGGGAATGAACCTGAGAGCTGGATTTTATGTTGAATCAACATAAAAAAACTAAATTTTTTGTTTGCAATTTAGAAGGATTTTCGTTAAAGAAATTGCACATCTCAGGTATTTTTTTCCATTCACCGCTTGGTGGAATTTCCTGGCTGGGGTGGAGCACATTATTTTGCTGTTCGCACGGATGATCGGCACAGGGGGCTAAACCTGCAACGACGTGCAAATAATGACTGTTCCTCGATGTTCAAACGGGATGTTTGCAGTCTACCGTCAGGAGATTTTAAATTAATCGGCAACTGAAAAAAGAGGATAGCGTATGAGTAAAAATTTGACGAAAGCAGAATTGATCTCGGCAGCTGCAAAAGACGCCGGTATCACCAAAGCAGCAACAGAAAAAGTACTGACCTCCATACTGGGAACCATTCAGGGAGGGTTGAAAAAAGGCCAACGCGTTACCTTAGTCGGCTTTGGCACTTTTTCGGTCGGACAACGACAGGCACGTAAAGGAA
>JAOZRE010000054.1 GCA_029940215.1 bacterium
AAAATTCTGTTGTCTAAGTCTAAACATGAATTTTTCCTGCCTTTTTATTGAACGACAGCTACAGTCAATATGCCCACAAGTAAGCGAAACAGGTTTTCAACTTCAAACGTCTTTATTGAAAATAACAAACGCGTTGTTTACGGCTAACTCCTTGTATTATCAACGACTTGTCAAGGGGGGCTAGATATTCCCTTTATCCTGTGAAAGGAGCGGATTTAAGCTAATGCAGTAAGCTGTATTAGGGGCATACTTGCAATTTCGTTATGGAATCTGAGTATCTTTAAGGAATTTTTCGTGTTTGGAAAGCCTTAAAGATTGATTAAATCATACTTTCTCCAAAAAGAGTGACAAAATGTATAAATATCCTCACGTTCAGAGATTTCGGGTTGATTTCGGAAAAATAGAAGTGATTCTTGATCCACCACCGCTTTTACAAATCCAGAAGGATTCATACAATTGGTTCCTGCAGAAGGATGTTGCGCCGGAGACCCGCGAGAATTATGGATGGGAAGCGGTTTTTCGGTCAGTATTTCCCATTTCAGATTTTGGCGGCACCTGTACATTGGAATACGTGTCTTATCGTCTGGGTGAGCCCAAGTATGATGAGACAGAGTGTAAAATCCGAGGTGTAACCTATGCTGCACCCGTCAGGGTTTCATTGAGGCTGATCATCTGGGAGAAGGATGAAAAGACTGACCAGCGCCGGATTCATGACATCAAGGAACAGGAGATATATCTGGGTGAATTTCCGCTGATGACAGAGACGGGATCGTTTATCATCAACGGGACAGAACGTGTGATTGTCAGCCAGTTGCACAAATCTTCAGGGGTATTTTTCAATCATGATCGGGGCAAGACGCACTCCAGTGGAAAACTGCTGTATTCCGCAAGCATTATTCCCCAGCGTGGGTCCTGGATTGATTTTGAATTTGATGCCAAGGATTTGCTGTATGTCCGGATTGACAGGCGTCGAAAATTTCTGGCCACTGTTTTATTAAAGGCACTTGGATATTCCGGCACCGAATTGCTGGACCGGTTTTACTTTACTGAAACCGTCATTTTGAAGAATGCTTTTACTGAAGAGGAGAAGGACCGAACCTTTTCCAAGTATTTTGATCCTCAATCGTCGCAAAACCAACGGGCAAGCGGTGATATTATCAACCCGGCTGATAAAAAACCGATTGTTGCCCAAGGGAAGAAAATTTCGAAGGCATCGATCCGAAAAATTCAGGAAGCGGGCATCAAAGAAATTCCGACCAATGCTGAAGACATTCTGGGGCGGTATGCATTGGCAGATATAGTAGATGCAGATGGGGAGATGATTCTTCAGAGCAACCAGCCGATCACCAAAGAGATTCTCGAGCAGTTGCTGGAAAACAAGATTGAGGAGGTGACGTTACTTTTTATTGGTAACAAGACCATTGGAACTCCGTTTCGCAACACATTGGCGGCTGACAAGGTGGACACTCCCAATGAAGCGATGATTGAAATATACAAGAAGATGAAGCCGGGGGATCCACCGACCCTGGAAGTAGCTAAAAACCTGTTAAAAAACATGTTCTTCAATCCAGAGAGATACGATCTCTCTCGAGTGGGACGTATGAAAATCAACAAGAAACTGCATTTTGACAAGAATCTGGAAGAAACGATTCTGACCAATGAGGACATCCTTGCCGTTGTTGAGTATCTATTGAGGTTGAAAGATGGGGCAGGCGGAACCATCGATGATATTGACCACCTTGGAAACAGGCGGGTACGCGGTGTTGGTGAACTTCTGGAGAATCAAGTAAGAATCGGGCTGGTTCGGATGGAGCGAGCCATCAAGGAACGTATGTCGCTGCAAGAAACTGAAAACATGATGTTGCACGATATAGTCAATTCCAAACCAGTATCAGCGGTTATCAACGAGTTTTTCGGTAGCAGCCAGCTGTCTCAGTTCATGGATCAAACCAATCCGCTCTCTGAAATTACCCATAAAAGGCGGTTGAGTGCATTGGGACCAGGCGGATTGACTCGAGAAAGGGCCGGATTTGAGGTACGAGATGTTCATACCTCCCATTACGGTCGTATTTGTCCGGTTGAAACACCTGAAGGACCGAACATCGGGCTGATCTCTTCTATAGCAACTTACGCAAGATTGAACGAATTCGGTTTTATCGAAACCCCGTATCGGAAGGTTAATGAAACGAATGTCTCCAACGAGATCAATTTCTTAACAGCCATTGATGAAGGGAATTTCAAGATTGCCCAGGCGAATGCACTTCTTAATAAGGATCATCAGTTGGTACGGGAGCTGGTCAAGGCCCGTTATGACAATGAATTTAAGATGATCCGCAAGGAAGAGGTTGAATTAATGGACGTCTCTCCGAAACAGCTGGTTTCGGTTGCGGCTTCCCTGATTCCGTTTTTGGAGCATGATGATGCGAACCGGGCGTTGATGGGATCCAACATGCAGCGTCAGGCGGTCCCCGTTGTCAAGCCGGAAGCCCCGTTTGTGGGTACCGGGATGGAGTATCAGGTAGCACAGGATTCCGGGTCATGCATTATTGCCAAACGGTCAGGTTACGTGAACCGTGTAGATGCAGAGCGTATTGTAGTCGAAGCCGAGGTTGATCTGGCAGCAGATCAGACTGTCATTGAAGCAAACGTGGATATTTATCATTTGAGGAAATATCAGCGTTCGAATCAAAACACTTGCATCAATCAACGTCCCATCGTCTCAGTTGGAGATCGGGTTGAGGCCGGACAGATTTTGGTAGATGGTGGCAGTTGCGACAATGGTGAACTGGCCCTGGGACAAAACGTGCTGATCGCTTTCATGCCGTGGCGGGGTTACAACTATGAAGACTCGATTCTAATCAGCGAAAAGCTGCTTCATGAGGATCGGTTTACATCCGTTCATATCGAGGAGTTCGAGGTACTGGCCCGGGATACCAAATTGGGTAAGGAACTGATCACCAGGGATATTCCCAACATGAGTGAATGGGGGCTACGAAACCTGGATGATTCCGGGATTATCAGGATTGGTAGCTATGTCAAGGCAGGCGACATTCTGGTGGGTAAAACAACCCCCAAGGGCGAGATGCAGCTGAATCCTGAAGAGAAGTTGCTGCGAGCCATTTTTGGTGAAAAAGCGGGTGACGTGAGAGACACCTCTTTAAGAGTCAGCCAGGGAATTGACGGAGTAGTCATTGATGTGAAGGTCTTTAATCGACGCGGTGTCGAAAAGGATGAGCGGACCAAGGATATTGAAGCCTCCATTCTGCAAAAGATTGAAAATGACTACAGGGATGAGGTACGGATTGTCAGAGCCAACCTGATAACCAAGTTGCTGCCGATTCTGGAAAAACATCCACTGGTCTACAACGTGGTTTCACCTGAAACTCACGAAATACTGGTTGCCGCAGACGATAAAATAACCGCGGAGTCATTCAAAAAATTGCCGGTCACGACCTGGATGGATATCAATATTGCGGATGCAGGACAGAATAATGATCTTCAGGTCATGTTACGAAATGCAGCCTCCCAGATTGAGCTTCTCGACAACATTCATGAGTCCAAAAAAGAGCGTGAAGGGCGAACGGATGACCTGCAACCAGGCGTGATTCGCGTGATCAAGGTATTTGTTGCGATGAAGCGACGCCTGTCGGTTGGTGATAAGATGGCTGGAAGGCATGGAAACAAAGGGGTTATCTCAAGAATCATCCCTCGTGAAGACATGCCGTATCAGGAAGATGGAACACCAGTTGATTTGGTATTGAATCCCCTGGGGGTTCCGTCCCGCATGAATGTGGGACAGGTGCTGGAGACCCATCTTGGGTTAGCAGCCCGGTCACTTGGCGATTCGATCGATAAAATGATCAAAGAAATGGAACCGCTCAAGAAGCTGAGAACCCATATTAAGGAAATTTTTGATTCGGCATTTGTGAGCGATTATATCGATTCGCTGGATGATGACGAAATGCTGAAATTCGCCGATAAGTTCAGAGGTGGGGTATACATGTCCACACCGGTATTTGACGGGGCGAAGGAAGCTAATATTTATGACCTGCTGGAGAAAGCCGGCATGAGTCGAACAGCTCAGATGACGCTTCGCGATGGCCGTACCGGTGAGTTATTTGGACAGACCATTACGGTTGGCTATCTCTACATGCTAAAACTGCATCATCTGGTTGATGACAAGCTTCACGCCCGGTCTATCGGGCCATACTCTCTGGTAACACAGCAACCTCTTGGTGGTAAGGCTCAGTTTGGTGGCCAGCGGTTTGGTGAGATGGAGGTCTGGGCTTTGGAAGCTTATGGCGCAGCTTATACACTGCGTGAATTGTTAACGGTTAAATCTGACGATACACCTGGCAGAAACAAGGTATACGAGTCCATTGTCAAGGGAAACTATGATATTAAGATGGGGATTCCCGAATCGTTCAAGGTGTTGATTAACGAACTGAAATCGCTTTGCCTGGATTTTGCCTTGATTAAGGAAGAGGGGTTTCTGATTGACGCTTAACGGCACAAAGGGCCCCACTCGCAAATGTATTGGAGCCCTGATTTCGAATTCTCATATACAGAAAAGACATAAATAGACATTACATATCTTCCATTTATACCCATTTAAATCCTGGAGGTATCCTTGAACAAACTAGATCAGTCGGAAATTATCGACCCGCAAGATTTTTTTGCTGTTAAAATTAGTCTCGCATCAGCAGAAGACATCGTTTCCTGGTCACATGGTGAGATTAAATCATCGGAAACAATTAACTACAGGACATTCAAGCCGGAAAGGGATGGCCTGTTTTGCGGTAAGATTTTTGGACCGGTTAACGATTACGAATGTATTTGCGGTAAATACAAGAGAATGAAACACAGGGGAATTACCTGTGAAAAGTGTGGAGTTGAGGTGATTCACTCCAAGGTCAGGCGTGAGCGTCTCGGCCATATTAAGTTGGCCTGTCCCGTTTCCCACGTCTGGTTTTTAAAAGGACTGCCAAGTCGTCTGGGTAATATTCTGGACATGACGCTCAGGGACCTGGAACGGGTTTTATACTTTGATGCCTATGTAGTGCTGGATAACGGCGGTGCGGACATTGAAAATGCAGAAATTATTGAAGAGTCACAGTATCGGGAATTGTCAGATGCCTATCCGGATTTCCGGGCTGAAATGGGTGCTGAGGCGATTAAGGAGCTGTTAGAAGAGCTCGATATTGATGATCTGAGTAACGTGCTGCGGGACGAACTGCTGGACATTACATCGGAAGCCAAGCGGAAGAAGATTATCAAACGCCTGAAAGTTGTGGAATCCTTTAAAGAGTCCGGTATAGAGCCTTCTAATATGATTCTGGATGTGATTCCGGTTATCTCGCCTGAGCTTAGGCCTCTGGTGCCTCTAGAGGGTGGTCGCTTTGCAACCAGCGATTTGAACGACCTGTATCGACGGGTGATTCACAGGAACAACCGTTTGAAGCGGCTAATGGATCTTAATGCCCCTCAAATAATTGTTAAGAATGAAAAACGGATGCTTCAGGAAGCAGTTGATGCTCTTTTTGATAATGGCCGCCGCGGTCGTCCGATTTTGGGAACAAACAAGCGCCCGCTGAAATCACTGAGCGATTCTTTGAAAGGAAAGGGTGGTCGTTTCAGACAGAACCTGTTGGGTAAACGGGTCGACTATTCCGGAAGAACTGTCATTGTGGTTGGACCTGAATTGAAGCTGAACCAGTGTGGATTACCGAAGCAGATGGCGTTGGAACTGTTCAAGCCATTTATTTTTAACTACTTGATCGAAAGAGGGCATACAACAACCATCAAGGTTGCCAAGAAGATGGTTGAGAATCATGATCCTGAAATCTGGCCGGCTCTGGATTCCGTTATTGTCGAGCATCCTATAATGTTGAACAGGGCTCCAACACTCCATAGGTTGGGGATCCAGGCGTTTCAGCCGGTTCTGATTGAGGGAAAGGCAGTAACGCTGCATCCGTTGGTCTGTACGGCTTTTAATGCTGACTTTGACGGTGACCAGATGGCTATCCATGTGCCCTTGTCAATAGAGGCCCAGATGGAGTTGCGGGTGTTGATGATGGCAACCAACAATATTCTCTCCCCGGCAACCGGACGACCGGTTATGTCGCCGACCCAGGACATGGTTCTCGGTATATATTGGGTGACGCGGATCTGTAAGGGCGCCAAAGGTGAAGGCAAATATTTTGCAGACTTCACAGAGGTGATTTCCGCATATGAACATGGACTGATTCATCTCCAGGCAAAGATCAAGGTTCGGATTGGGGACGAGCTTGTCGAGACCACTACTGGCCGTGTTCTGCTTTACGATGTTATCCCGGAAGAGATTGAGTTCAACAGCATCAACAGGTTGATTAAAAAGAAAGATCTGGAGGTGTTGATCGATCATACTTACCGGACGGCTGGAAACGTCAAAACCGTTAAAATGCTTGATGACCTCAAAGATCTTGGGTTTGGACATGCTGCCCGGGCCGGGTTTTCCATCAGTATTATGGACATGGTGATTCCGGAAAATAAAGAGGAATTGATTGACAAGGGGCTCAAAGAGGTAGAAAAGGTTCAGGCACAGCATGATGGTGGTATTATTACGGATGGTGAGCGCTACAACAAGGTAATTGATATCTGGTCCAAGGTGACCAATGAGGTTGGAGAGGCGATGCGGATAGCTATGACCGCTGAGACCATTAGTGATGAAGGTCTGCCGATGCCAAATCCCATTTTCGTTATGGCTGACTCAGGTGCAAGAGGCTCTGAACATCAGAGTCGGCAGCTGGGGGGTATGAGGGGATTGATGGCAAAGCCTACCGGAGAAATTATCGAGACCCCAATTACCTCTAACTTCCGAGAGGGGCTGGACGTTTCTCAATATTTCATCTCCACCCACGGTGCGAGAAAGGGATTGGCGGATACCGCTCTGAAAACAGCGAACTCCGGATATCTCACGAGACGTCTGGTGGATGTGGCCCAGGATTGCGTGATTAACAAAGTCGATTGTGGTACAACCGAAGGGATCACTGTTGAAGCACTGCTTGAAAATGGCGAGGTTATTCAGAAACTGACCGAGAGGGTTCTTGGTCGTTACGCTGTTGATGATGTAACCGACCCATTTACAATGGAAGTCATTGTACCTGCCGGTGATATGATTGTTGAGAAGCATCTGGATATTATTGATCATGCGAGTGTTGAACAGATCAAGATCCGTTCGGTACTGAGCTGTGAATGTAAAGTTGGTATCTGCGCTCATTGTTACGGTCGCGACCTGGCACGTGGTAAATCAGTGAGCATTGGTGAGGCGGTCGGCGTCATCTCTGCGCAGTCAATTGGTGAGCCCGGAACGCAGCTGACGATGCGAACCTTCCACATTGGTGGTACAGCGAGTCGGAAGGTTGAAGCGACCTTCTGGGAGGCTAAAAACAATGGAACAATGAGTTTTGGTGATGCTCGAACGGTTGTGAACCGAGATAACATTATGATTCTGCAGTCCAGAAAATCGGAACTGATCATACTGAATGATGATGGACGAGAAGTTGACAAACACCTGCTGCCGGTTGGTGCCCAGATTAATTTCAAGGATGGTGCCGCTGTCAAAAAAGGGGATCGAGTGGCAGAATGGGATCCATTCTCCATGCCGATTATCTGTGATATTAACGGTAAGGTGAAATTTGAAGATATCATCGAGGGCAAGAGTCTTAAAACACAGAAGACGGAAGATACCGGTTATGAACGACGTGTCATTGTTGAAACTCCTGATCTGGACCTAAAACCGAGGATTTCATTCAGAAACATGAAGACCGGTAAGGAGTTGAAGCGGGCAGATGACAGAATTCATCCTGGATTTTATCTGCCGAATAAGGGTGAATTGATGGTCGAGGAGGGCGAAGAGGTCTTCCCTGGTGATATTCTCTCCCGTGTTCCCCGCGAAACGACAAAGAATAAGGATATTACCGGTGGTTTGCCGCGTGTGGTTGAGCTTTTCGAAGCACGTTCCCCGAAAGATCCAAGTCAGATTTCCGATATTGATGGTATCGTTGAGTTTGGTGAAGATCTGCGGAGAAAACGGCGGATTATTATTAGGCCGGAAGTAGGTGAGCCCAAAGAGTATCTCGTACCCAAAGGTAAGCATGTTATCGTGGTTGAAGGGGACTATATCAAAGTGGGTGATCCGCTGACAGATGGTTCTCCGAACCCGCACGATATCTTGAGGGTGAAGGGTGTTCGTGAACTGCAGAAGTTCCTGGTGGATGAGGTTCAGGAAGTGTACCGTCTCCAGGGCGTCAAGATCAACGATAAGCACATCGAGGTTATTTCCCGACAGATGATGCGGAAGGTTCGTATTATTGATCCGGGGGATTCATCCTTTCTGGTCGGTGAACCGATATCCAAGACAAAGCTGGATGAGATCAACCGCAAGTTGATGGAAGAGGAATTGAGAGTGGCGATCGGAGAACCGCTGCTGCTGGGTATTACGAAGGCGGCACTGAGCACCGATTCCTTCCTGTCAGCAGCCTCCTTCCAGGAAACGACCAAGGTCCTGACCGAAGCGTCCATTAACGGAAAGCTGGATCGTTTTAACGGACTGAAGGAGAATGTGATTATCGGTAGATTGATACCTGCCGGAACCGGTTTTGAAAAGGAAATGGTTTACTCATACAAGGACAAGTTTGCTGAAGAGGAAGCTGAAGAGAACGAGCAACTGGTCGGTATAGAGTTGACCCAGGACAATACGGAAGATTCGATCGGAATTCAATAGTCGGAGAGGTATGTCGCAGTCAAAACAGATTCGTCCTCCACGTATTGAGGGATCGGAGGCGATCGTCAAGGCGCTTGAAAATCTCGATGTCGATGTTATTTTCGGATATCCAGGCGGAGCGAACCTCCCGATCTATGATAAGCTGAGTGGTTCCAAAATCAAGCATATTTTGGCTCGTCATGAGCAGGGGGCCGCTCACATGGCGGACGGGTACGCCCGTGTTGCCAAAAAGCCGGGTGTCTGCATGGCCACGTCGGGACCAGGTGCTACCAACCTGGTAACCGGGCTTGCCAACGCCATGTTGGATTCCACTCCCATCGTAGCCATCACGGGGCAAATCGCCCGACACCTGATTGGAACAGACGCCTTTCAAGAGGTAGACTGTATCAATATTACCATGCCGGTCACCAAGCACAATGAGCTGATTCGTCATGAAAAGGATCTGGTTCCGGCCATAGAATCGGCATTTTATATTGCCAATTCAGGTCGTAAGGGTCCTGTTCTAATAGATCTTCCAGTAGATGTGCTTAAGGCAAGTTACCCCCACGAGTTTCAAAACGAGATTCGCCTACCGGGATACAATCCCACCATCAAGGGCAATGTCGGCCAGATTAAAAAAGCATTAAAGGCGCTTGGCAGGGCTGAAAGGCCTATAATTCTGATAGGTGGTGGCGTTGTATTGTCCAAGGCTGTACCCGAGTTCCTGCATTTTGTACGTACAACAAACATTCCTGTCTTGAGGACGATGATGGGAACGGGTGTGATTCCGGTTGACGATCCCTTGTTTGCGGGAATGATTGGAACCCATGGTAACAGTCGGGCTAATAAGATCCTGACCCGGGAAGCGGATGTCATCTTCACGATGGGAACACGACTCGGGGATAGATCATTCATCAAACAACCCACTTTTGCCAAGAATTCAACTGTCATCCATCTGGATATCGATCCTGCTGAAATCGGGAAGAAAATCCGGGCCGATATTCCGATTGTCGGTGACATTAAAGCGGTATTGACGGACATGAACCAGCGGATCGCCAAAAAGCCGATCACCAAGGAAAAGCCGTGGGTATCGGTTTCCAAGCGGAAATCCAAATTGTCGACTCGTGACAACGCTGAAATTCTGGAGGGAATATTCACAAAGCTATCCAGCATCGACATGAAGCTTAATATCAGTACGGATGTCGGCCGTCATCAGATGTGGGCGAACCATTTTTGCACCAACCCTGATCATTTGCCTCTACTGACGTCAGGTGGACTGGGAACAATGGGCTTTGGAATGCCGGCTGCTATTGGGGCCTGGTTCGCAGAACCGGACGTTCCTGTGGTCAGTATCTCAGGTGATGGCAGCTTTATGATGAATATGCAGGAGTTTACAGTTGCTGTTGAGCACGAGATTCCGCTGACGGTGATTATTGTAAATGACTACCGCCTGGGTATGATTCGCGAATTGCAGCACTCCCTATATAAAAACCGGTATACGGTTCATGATCTGGGTCGAACCCTCGATTACAAAAAGCTGGCAGAAGCAATGGGCGGGGTTGGCATGTGCGTCACCCATGAAAATCAGATCCTGCCTGCTATCCAGAAATCGATAGACAGCCGAAAGCCAACATTGATCGATTTCAACCTGGAGAATATCTCCAAGTCTTCCCATTTATCGTGGGACACCAAAGCTTCATAACGCGATGGAGGGCCGATAGTTGCCGGCCCCCTCGGTCAACTTGGTGCATCATTCCCAGAACCCATACCAACACATTTAATTGAGGAACCTCCATGGTGGAGGGCCTGGTTCATCCATCGTGTAGCGTATTTAAAACAGCCATGGAAAAAACAGAAAAAGAGAAAAGGCACATTATTGCCATTGAGGTGGAAGATATTCCGGGTGTGTTAAGCCGGATATCCACACTGTTCTCCAGAAGGGGATATAATATCGACAGTTTGACGGTTGGTAATACGCATAAACCCGGCGTCAGTCGCTTTACCATTGTGGTTCGCGGCGATGACACAGTGCTGGAGCAGATCCGTAAGCAATCCCAGAAACTGGTTCATGTGCTGACCACAGAGTATCTTAAGCGTGATAACGCGATCACGCGGGAGTTTGCTATTGTGAAACTGGTGTACGATAAAAAAACCGCCATTGGTATTAACGAACTGGTGGACCTCTATGGTGCCCGTATGTTGAGCTCGACTGATGAAGTGCTGATGGTCGAATTTTCCGGTACCGAAGAAAAAATTAATCTGGTCTTTGAAGATCTGAAGGCATTTGAAGTGTTGGAATCGCTTCGAACCGGTAAGATTGGTATGAGGGTCGGTCGCTAGCGTGAATTTCCCAATCCTATTTTAATAAGTCCTGCTCTGTGAAAACTGAATACAATCAACAACAAATCAGAAATTTCTGTATCATCGCCCACATCGACCACGGTAAGTCGACGGTCGCTGATCGCATTATGGAGTTTACCGGTGCATTGACAGAGCGAGAGAGCCAGGATCAATTTCTGGATAGCATGGATATTGAAAGGGAGCGTGGTATCACCATCAAGGCCCAGACGGTTTCGATCCCTTATAAAAGCAAAGACGGCAATACTTACCAGCTGAATCTGATTGATACTCCTGGGCATGTTGACTTTTCGTACGAAGTCTCCAGATCCATTGCAGCTTGCGAAGGTGCGCTGTTGATTGTAGATGCCGCACAGGGTGTTGAGGCTCAGACATTGGCGAATGTGTATCTGGCGGTGGACCAGGACCTGGAAATTATCCCTGTCCTGAACAAGGTGGATCTGCCAGCTGCTGAACCGGAACGGGTAGCTGCTGAAATTGAGGATTTGATCGGGTTGGATGCTTCCCAGGCTGTCAAGGCAAGTGCCAAGTACGGGAAAGGGATCGAAGAAATTCTGGAACAGATTGTCCAGATGGTACCGGCCCCCAAAGGAAGTCCGGATGAGCCTCTGCAGGCACTGATTTTTGATTCATGGTTTGATTCATACGTCGGTATTGTCGTTCTTTTTCGAATTATTTCCGGATCGATGTCAAACAGAGATAATATTCGGTTAATGAGGTCCGGAAAGGAGTACCAGATCACGCAGATGGGGAAGTTCACACCATTCAAGACTGAGGTAAGTAACCTATACGCGGGAGAGGTCGGGTTTCTTGCGGCCTCCATCAAGAATATAGGTAATGTTAAGATCGGAGACACGATCACATTGGCCAACAACCCCGCTGAAAGCCCTCTGCCTGGCTATACAGAAGTTAAGCCGATGGTATTCAGTGGTATTTATCCAGTAGACTCAAAAGATTTCAATGATTTAAAGGAGTCGTTAAGCCGCCTGGTGTTGAATGATTCGGCACTTACCTACGAAGCAGAAACGTCAGCTGCTCTGGGATTCGGATTTCGATGTGGGTTTTTAGGGCTGTTGCACATGGAGATTGTGCAGGAGCGACTTGAGCGTGAATTCAATATGAATTTGCTGATCACCTCTCCATCAGTAATTTACAAGGTGCATAAGGTGACAGGTGATATTTTAGAGATTGAGAACCCGAACCAGCTTCCGCCTACAACGGAGATCGACCTGATTGAGGAACCGTTTATTCGCGGAACAATTATCATCCCCAGCGACTATGTGGGACGGGTCATGAAACTGGCTTTGGAGAGACGCGGAATTCAAAAGGAGATGGATTACATCAGCACGCATCGAGTCTCTTTACATTATGAATTTCCTCTGAATGAGGTTGTATATGACTTTTTCGACCAGCTTAAATCATTAACACAAGGATATGCATCATTTGACTACGAGCTAATTGACTATCGTAAAGCCGACTTGATTAAGCTGGATGTGCGCTTGAATGGGGAGCTTGTAGATGCTTTGTCTGTCGTTATTCACAAAGAAAAAGCCTATTACAAGGGAAGAGAGCTGGCCAAAAAACTCAAGCAGCTGATTCCCAGACAGATGTTTGAAATTGCCATTCAAGCGACAATCGGTGCCAAAGTCATCGCCAGGGAAACCATCAGCGCTCTGCGTAAAAATGTGACGGCCAAGTGTTACGGAGGTGACATTTCCCGGAAAAGGAAATTGCTCGAAAAACAAAAAAAGGGCAAGAAGCGGATGAAACAATTGGGGTCGGTGGAAGTGCCTCAGGAAGCCTTTCTCGCAATTTTGAAGTTGAATGATTAATGAAAGCTATGCCAGAAAAATCCTCAAAAATTAGTCGGTACAGATATTCACAACCTCTGCTGAGATTTGAAGGGTGCACCAGAATTACCAGCATAATCATCTGAGTAAAAAGAGGAACTGGTAAATTCATAGTCTGGAATATTACCAAAAAGCAGGTTTACGCAGGCGGGAAAAGTGCAAAATAGACCGTTGATAGCAATTCGGAAGGTTCGAAAACATTTCCTGGGAAAAGAACCGATCTTTACTGATATCAACCTGGAGGTTTCAGGGGGAGAATTTATTTTTCTGACAGGTGTCAGTGGTGCCGGGAAATCTACCCTGTTTCGGATGCTGCTCGGTTTGGAGAAACCTGACGGCGGGATAATCATATTCAATGGATCTGACGTCAGGACTTTGGCGGGGGAGGATATGTGTCGGCATCGTCGCTCCATCGGCATGATCTATCAGGATTATAAACTATTGCAGAAAAGATCCGCCGAAGATAACATTGCGATACCGCTTCAAATAAATGGCTCACCACGGAATATCCGGGATAAAAAAATAAAGGATATCACCCGAAAATTGAAGATTGGCAAGTTGTTGAAACAACAAGTACAAAGCCTTTCTGGAGGAGAGCAACAACTCATCGCCATCGCTCGGGCAGCTGTTCACAAACCCATACTGATTCTAGCAGATGAACCGACTGCCAACCTGGATCAGAAAATGGCTACGCGAATTTTTGAGGTGTTATCACTGCTTAATTCAGAAGGTACTACAGTCATCTTTGCCACTCATGATATCAACCTGTTGAAAGCACACCAGAAACGGATTTTACTCCTGAAACACTCAGTTTTAGTTGAAGTTCATTGACGACTCGTTTATCAACCGCCCGATTAAAATGATCTCCTCAGCCTTTGGACAGACCCTGGATAATCTACGGGAGAATTACTCCACCATTCTTTCCGGGATAGTGATGACCTGCTTTTCTCTGGTGATCCTGGGGACCTTCATCCTGGTTTATCAAAACCTCATACATCTGACACAACTGGCGTTCCGCAAAAGTCACTACTCCTTATTTCTGGTGGATCAGATCAGCAGCCATCAAAAATCCGCCATTGCGGCCTATGTCAAAAAAATACCAGATGTCGGAGGAATACAAGAAGTATCGTCGGATGAGGCTAAAAAACAACTGATTGAAAGTTTTGTTGAAGCAAGGGAGTTGCTTCAACAATTGGATTTTCCAACCTTCCCGAACATTCTTGAATTTGTCCTCGATCGATCAGGCCCGTTAACCATTGAGGAGGCGCGTCATCTTAAGAGCCTTGACGGTGTTCATGATCTCATTACCGGGCGGGAGACGCGGGATCAGATCAACACCTTTTTCAATATCGCAAATTTTGTCGGGCTTTTTCTGATCACGTTGCTGATGATTTGCATGGTGCTGATTATCTACAATACGATTCATATCGCCATTCGCATGCGGATAAAGGAGATCGAAATTCTGAAAATTCTGGGCGCATCTCCGGGATTTATCCGTTTGCCTTATATTTTGGAAGGTACGCTGATCGCCAGTATCAGTTGTCTTTTGTCCCTGGGAATTATCTTTTTTTTATACAGTTTTGTGGTTGCAGGGATTACCTTTAACAATGCGACCTACCCCATTCGGGGAGTTGTCCGGTTTTTTACGATCCTGGAAATGGGAACCTTCTTTGTTACGATCATGCTGCTAGGCGCTTTTTCCTCTTATCTGGCAGCGAACAGAATTATCAACAACCTGGATGTTTAAGGTGTATTACCGACCCATTTTAAATTTGGGATGAAGAAACCTGTCTATTGCTGCTCATCCATTCTATTCGCTCTCATCATCTTAGTTACCACTGCGTTTTCAGGCATCGACACCGCTAATGCTGAACAGGACCTCGATCAGCAAATACAGCGACGGAACCTGGAAAAGCGACTTTTAACCAACGAAAGGCAAGAAACCCTCACCCGGATTACCAGAACTGAAAACCGAACGGTCAGGGTTGTTGAAAAACTCAGCATTCTGGGTGAGAACATCGAAAGGTCACAGAGGAAATTACGCCGATTGAAACAGGATATCTTCTACTTGAAAAAACAGATTATCCGGTCCGGCCAGAAAATCGCCCAACTGAAAATTGCAATAGAAAAGGACAAGAAGGAGATAAATCAGCAGATACTGGCACTCTACTATCTGGAAAGGGTCAGGGAAATGACGCTGTTCATTGGAATGAACTCATTTGAGCACTATTTTCGAAATCAGAAGCTTCTTCAAAACAGCACGGAACTTGATATCAAGTTGCTTAACCGATTGAATCGGCACTTGATCCAGTTGAATGATGAAAGAAGTAAGTTGAAAAGTCAACGCTTGAGCCTGTACAACCTCAAAACGAAAGAAGAAACCCTGAGCAAACTCCTGGTTTTTGAAAAGGAACAACAGGTGGCCTATCTAAATCATCTCAGGACAGATCGAGCTACTCACGTGCGCTATCTCAGGGAAATTCAGGTAGAACTGGAACTGTTGAATGATAAGTTGTACTCCCTGGCAACCCGGAAGGAAAACCAGAAGAAAACCCTGAAGTTCAAAGGGTTTTACTCACAAAAATATAGACTGCCCTCGCCCGTTAAGGGGAAAATTGTTCATGGCTTTGGTCAGAAGCAATCACCCTTTTATACACTGTTCAGACGGGGGGTGCTTGTCGAAACGGATACTGAAGCTCCGGTTCAAAGCATATTAGGTGGAAAGGTGGTCTGGGCTGGTCCTTTCAGGGGCTATCAGAACCTTGTGATTCTGGATCACGGGAAGGGTAGCCTGTCTGTGTATGGAAATCTGGAAGAAATATTCGTATTGGTGGATGATGTGATTGAACAAGGTTATGTACTTGGAAGTGTGTCATTTGACAGAGTTGAGGAGCGAACCCTTTTCTATTTTGAAATGAGGGTTAATAAAAGAGCAATAAATCCTGCGCGTTGGTTAAAAAAACCACGATGGAAATAATACCAGATACTGAGCTGTACAGTGATCTGATATCGCTGGCGGAACCATATTTCAAAGGTAGGTCTCTGAAGATCGAGCCTTTGAAGGGGGATGGGTCCGAGAGGCGGATTGTCAGAATTCACTCCCAAGAATCTGATCAAAAACCGGTGGTGGGGGTTCTTCATCAAAATCTGACCGAAAACCGGGACTTTCTCCTGCTGACTGATATTTTAAGAGGAGCCGGGTTGAAGGCTCCTGAAATCTATATGGTTAATCAGGGAAAGACCGCATATCTCATGCAGGATCTTGGGACAAGCACGCTGGCTGACAAGGTGACTGAATGGAAAACGAGAAACAGGGGTCAAGGATTATCAAAGCTTATGAGGTGGTGTTGGACAGCCTGGTTAAAATCCAGCACGACTTACCGGCGAACCTTGGGGAGTTTTTTAGGGACAGAAAAATGGATGTGTCAGTATATCAAACAGATCTGGACTATTTTAAACGGGACTTTCTCGATCGCTTCGGCTTTCAATCCCTGCTAACAAACGCAGTTGTAAATGACCTTCAGTCGATCCTTCACCAGGACCTTGCACGGCTGGGCTGTGATTGCTTTGTTTATCGGGATTTTCAGGCCAGAAATATCATGTGGCTGAATGACGAGCCCTGGTTTATTGACTATCAATCTGCTTTTCTGGGACCAAGATACTATGATCTCTCTTCACTTCTTTACGGATCAACGTCGGGGCTTGATGACCCGGCTCGAGAAGAGCTGGTAGCGTATTTTTATCAGCAGTTGGAACTGCAGAACTCAGATTTTGAAGAGTTTCAGCGGCTGTTTTACCTGTTTGTGGTATTAAGGCGACTACGGTCATTGGGCACGTATGGTTTTCTGGCCGGGAGCAGGGGGAAAAAGGCTTTTTTGAACAATATTGCCCCTACACTGGAAGAGTTGTCGGGGTTGTTTCGATCACAGTCCTGCTTGAAATCTTTCAACGGCCTGTTGGAGATGGTCGAGGTCTTGAAGAGTGTCTGGAAAAAACCGAATCTGGTATCTGATTCGGGTTGAGGCAGATGAAGCCCCTCGTATGAGGGGCTGATAAACTCTTTTAAAGCGTCTATTCAACCACTTTATTGAGTGCATACTCTATAATCCCTTCCGCTCCCCTTTCCATCAGGCGGGGTATGATCTCCCTTACAGTTTCTTCTTCTATCACAGTATTCAGGGCTATCCAGTCGGGATCAATCAGGGCAGAAACCGTCGGTCTGTTTAAAGCCGGCAGGATACTGATGACATCATCCATTTTGTCTTTGTGAACGTTCATCATCAAACCAACTCGACTGTCAGCGGACAGTACAGCCTGCAAGAGCATGGAAAGGTGCTTTATTTTCTGTCGTTTGAAATCATCTTTCCAGGCGTTCTTGTTCGCAATCAGCCATGTATTGGATTCACAGATTGTTTCAACAATTCGCAATCGATTGGCTCTCAGTGATGAACCGGTTTCAGTTATTTCGACAATGGCATCGGCCAGTCTCGGCGGTTTGGCTTCCGTCGCCCCCCAGCTGAATTCAACGTTTGCTTTCACATCGTTTTCTGCCAGATATTCTTTTGTCATGTTCAGGACCTCGGTGGCGATTCGTTTGCCATTCAAGTCTTTAACACTCTGAATATCAGAATCTTCAGGGACTGCCAGGACCCATCTCAGTGGGTTTTTCCCAACCTTTCCGTAGACCAGTTCGGTTACTTGTTCGACCTGTGCTCCGGTCTCCACAATCCAGTCATGTCCGGTTAAACCAGCATCCAGGATACCCTCCTCGACATAACGTGCCATCTCCTGTGCTCTGATTAACATGCATTCAATTTCCATATCATCAATAATCGGATAGTAGGAACGAGCATTCACGGTAATCTTGTAGCCGGCTTTTGCGAAAATTTCAATCGTGCTGTTCTGAAGGCTTCCCTTAGGAATACCTAATTGTAGTTTTGCTGTCATGATTATTAGAATACGTTGTGTCTTTATAGGATAAGCATGGGCACACTAAAAGTTTTGAAACATGATGCCCTGTGTTTCATAGTAAGCCTGTGAAATTTGTCTTTGCAACTGCTCTGCAGTCATTTGATCTTCCTCTGCCTGTTCCGGTTCATTGAGGCGCGTAAAAAGTTCGCTTCGGCTAAAATAAGCGGTTGGATACTGTGGATTCAGGCTGATAGATCGTTCAATATCGGTC
>JAOZRE010000349.1 GCA_029940215.1 bacterium
AGCCGCAGACCATGGATTCTCTCATGAAACTCGATGTATCGGCCGGTGTTCAGGTGGATATCAAGCTGAAATAGCAAAAACACAATATACAGTAACGTTTAAAGGATTTCATGACTACTTTAAAGGTGTACAATCTCGGGAATCAGGAGACCGGCGCTGTTGACCTACATGACAGCATCGCCGAGTCAAAACTGAATCCGTTTGTTATCAAGGATGTGGTTGTAGCACACATGTCTGAGAGACAACAGGGGACACACAAGGCTAAAGGCAGATCGGAAGTAGCTGGGAGCAGGAAAAAACTATTCCGGCAGAAAGGAACTGGAAACGCACGGGTAGGATCACTGCAGTCACCGACCCGGAGACACGGTGGTGTCGCCTTCGGTCCTGTTCCACGCAGCCACGCCCTGTCCGTTAATAAAAAGGTAAGGAAAAAGGCGTTGATATCCGCCATCGGTTCTAAAATCAGGAATAACGAGGTATTGGTGGTCGAAGACCTGAAACTTCAGGATCATAAAACCAAAAATCTCGCAAAGATTCTGCAGGAACTGAAAATGGAAAAGACATTGGTTGTTTTCTCGGAAGAGGACGCCAATTTCGCCCTCGCAGCCCGAAACATCCCCACCGTCAAATGTGTACACAGCTCAGGCCTGAACGTATACGACGTCCTGAACCACAAAAATCTACTCATGACCAAAGATGCACTACTCGATTTTGAGGGGAGGATGTTGAAATGAAAAATCAATTCGGGTTTATATCCAAGCCATATATAACTGAGAAAGTCCTGCTGATGAATGAGGAGCAGAATAAGGTGGTATTCAAGATTGACAAAACCGTCAATAAAATAGAGCTGAAGAAGGCCATCGAATCGATCTTCAACGTAACCGTTGAAGCGATTAACACCCTGAACATCCGGGGTAAAAAGAAGAGACTCGGAAAATGGGAAGGCCGCCGTGCTGATTGGAAAAAAGCGATTGTCACACTGAAAGAAGGCGACACTATCGAGTATTTTGAAGGCGCCTAGGCGCTGAGCGATGACCTTAAAAGATGACCAATAACCAGAGAAGATAACAGATGTCTATTAAAAAATACAAACCGACTTCGCCCGGGCAAAGAGGGATGAGCGTCTCCGGTTTCGACGAGATAACGACCTCGACACCCGAGAAAAGCCTGCTGGCGCCAAAAAAGCGAATCAGTGGCCGAAACAACAACGGAAGAATTACCACCCGGCATCGCGGGGGAGGTCATAAGAAACGGTATCGCTTGATTGACTTCAAACGGGACAAGTTTGATATACCCGGAAAAGTTGCCAGCATCGAATATGATCCAAATAGATCTGCTCGAATTTGCCTGATTCATTACGTTGACGGTGAAAAGCGATATATTCTGGCCCCGGACCGAATTAAGGTCGGAGACACAATCATTTCTGGTGACGCTGTAGATATCAACATTGGCAACACGATGCCGTTGAAAAACATCCCCCTGGGGACACTGATTCACAACATTGAACTGAAACCGCTTAAAGGCGGGCAGTTGATCAGAAGCGCAGGAACTTCCGCCACACTAATGGCAAAGGAAGGAAGGTTCGCCAACATCAAACTTCGCTCGGGTGAGATGAGACTGGTTCATCTGGAGTGCCGTGCAACCATTGGTCAAGTCGGAAACACCGATCACTCACTGATCAAAATTGGTAAAGCAGGCAGATCACGCCATTTGGGAATCAGACCAACCGTCAGAGGGGTTGCTATGAACCCGGTTGATCATCCACATGGTGGTGGTGAAGGTCGAACAAGTGGTGGTCGACATCCGGTAAGCCCTTGGGGTAAACCGACCAAGGGTGCACGAACCCGCAAGAACAAGCGGACTGATCGCTACATTGTAACCAGAAGGAAGAAATAATCCATAGCCAATAAGGAGAAGATAAGTGCCTAGATCACTAAAAAAAGGCCCGTTCGTAGACGAGCATTTGATGAAAAAATGCACGACGGCAAAAGACAAAGGAGACCGTAAAGTCATCAAGACCTGGTCAAGGCGATCCGTGGTCATGCCTGAGTTTGTCGGATTGAACGTAGCTGTGCATAACGGAAACAAGTTTATTCCGATTTTTATTACTGAGAATATGGTTGGTCATAAATTTGGGGAGTTCTCTCCAACGAGAACCTACCGAGGTCACGTCACCAAATCGGATAAACGCGCTAAAAAGGCATAAATGAAAAAGAATCCCGATATTTCAAAAAGAAAAGCGATTGCAAAGGCTTCGGTAAGCCACGCACGGGTGACCCCGAGCAAGGCGAGGCTGGTGATCAATCAAATTCGAGGGACTAATGTCACCCACGCATTGGCCACATTGGAGCAGACTCGAAGAAGTTCGAACCCGATCGTTAAAAAAATACTGGAATCTGCTGTCGCGAACGCAGTCGAAAAAGACAGCGGCGTCAACCCGGATGAACTGATTATCACCGAAGCACGGGTAGACCAGGGGCGAACACTGAAACGTATCAGACCCAGGGCGATGGGACGCGCAACCCAGATATTAAAGAAATCGAGCCATATCACATTATCAGTGGGATAAGGTAACACCTGTAACAACAACCACAGCTTGTAAAACACTCGGAGGAAAAATTTGGGACAAAAAGTCAACCCTATCGGGCTTAGATTAGGCATTACAAAAACGTGGCAATCCAACTGGTACGCGGAAAAAAAGTATGCCGAAATTCTACTGGAAGATATCAAAATTAAGAAGTACATCAAAAAAACCCTGAAACACGCCGGAATCGCAGGAATTGAGATCGAACGGGCCGCAAAGAACCTGAAAATTTACATTAAGGCGATGAGACCTGGAATTATCATCGGGCGGAAGGGTGAAGAAGCAGACAAGGTCAAGAAAAACATTGCAAAGATCGTTAAACATGATGACCTGGTTGTAAACATCAAAGAGGTCAGAAGACCTGAAATTGATGCACAGCTGATAGCCAACAATATCGCTCAGCAGTTGGAGCGAAGGGTGGCTTTTCGACGCGCGATGAAAAAGACGCTGCAGAATGTGATGCGTTTCAATGTCACCGGTTGCAAAATCATGGTAAGCGGAAGATTGAACGGGGCGGAAATGGCGAGAACCGAATGGATTCTAGAAGGCCGAATACCGTTGCACACACTGAAAGCCGACATTAACTACGCAGTCTGTAAAGCAAAAACAGTCTACGGCATTCTTGGCGTAAAAGTCTGGGTTTTTAACGAACAGAAACAGGCACCATCGCAGGTTAGAAGAAAAAGACGCAAGTTTAAAAAGGAGAAATAACCATGTTAATGCCTTCAAGGACCAAATATCGAAAACGTCAAACAGGGCGGAACAGGGGAAATGCCGAGAGAGGCAACCGGATTAATTTCGGTTCAATGGCAATCCAGGCAACCGGACGGGGTTTTCTAACATCACGGCAGATCGAAGCCGGAAGAAGGGCCATGACACGCCACGTCAAACGGGACGGGAAAATCTGGATAAGGGTATTTCCAGACAAGCCGGTGGGTAAGAAGCCTGCTGAAACCAGGATGGGAAAGGGTAAGGGCTCCGTAGATCAGTGGGTTTGCCCGATCAAACCCGGACGGATCCTTTTCGAGATTGAGGGTGTGACCCCTGATATCGCGAGAGAAGCTTTCAAACTGGCACAGTACAAATTGCCGATTAAAACAACCATTATCGAAAGAGAGGATTAAGGATGAAGGCTTCCGAATTCAGGCAGCTCTCAAAGGAGGATTTGAAGGCAAAAGTAGTGAGCCTCGAGGAAAACCTCTTTCGATTACGCTGCAATAAAAGTATCGGACAATTAGAAGACACATCAGCTATCACAGTTGCTCGAAAGGATATTGCCAGAGCAAATACCGTGTTGAACGAGAATTGAATTATAGATTTCTATTACAGACTATAAAAAAGCATGAGTGAAATTAAAAAAACAATCCAGAGACGGAAAAAAGTCCTCCAGGGAGTCATCGTCAGCGACAAGATGGAAAAAACAGCTGTCGCAATGGTCAAACGGACAGTTCAACATCCCCTGTATAAGCGGACGGTCAAACGGTCTAAGAAGTACAAAATCCACGATGAACAGAATACCTGTCAGATTGGGGATCATGTCAGACTGATCGAATGCAAGCCAATCAGCAAGGACAAATGCTGGCGACTGCTGGACGTTATTAGAAAAGCAGTTTAGGACATGTCTTAATTATTTGAAAAACAGGAGATTATTCGATGATTCAAACACAATCACGGATGGAAGTCGCCGACAACTCCGGAGCCAAAGAGATCATGTGTATCAAGGTCCTTGGCGGTTCCGGCAGGCGGTATGCCCGCATCGGGGACATCATCGTGGCATCGGTCAAACAGGCTACTCCCCAGGGGAAAGTTAAATCCGGAGAGATTGTCAAAGCGGTAATTGTTCGAACCGCTTATTCAACACAACGAAGCGACGGAACGACTATTCGCTTTGATACGAACGCTGCTGTCATTCTTGACCCGAAAATGGAGCCCATCGGCACCCGGATTTTCGGTCCTGTCGGACGAGAACTGCGGTTAAAGAATTTTATGAAGATCGTTTCATTAGCTCCCGAAGTTGTATAACGAAAGATTGAGAATTCCATGAAAAATAGCAGAAAAAGGGGAGAGGAACCTAAAAAGATGAAACTTCTCCTAAAAAAAGGTGATACCGTACAAGTGATTAGTGGAAAGGACAAAGGCAACACCGGCAAGATCCTCAACATAGATCGCCGGAACGCACGCGTTATTGTAGAAGGGGTCAACATCGTTACCAAGCATGTAAAGCCGACCCAGGCTGGACAGGAAGGCAAGATTGTTAAGTTCGAAGCACCCATTCACTACTCCAATGTATTGTTATATTGCAAGGAAAGCGGAAAAGGCGAACGCCTGAAAATTCGCATTAACGACGATAAATCGAAAACCAGGATATTCGTAAAATCCGGAACTGCAGCCGATTAATTGAGGTCAAACGTGTCAACACTATACGAAATATATAAAAGCTCCGTCGTCGATGTTTTGAAGAAGGAGCACGGTTA
>JAOZRE010000350.1:0-1254 GCA_029940215.1 bacterium
CACTGAAATGCACAACCAGCCGCCGAAAGTCAGGCCCAAAAATAAGAAACCTCGCCAGCGCAACCCGCAGCTGCTGCCCACCGGATAGCGAACCCGGATCGCGCGTCATCAGGTCCCCAATTTCCAGGCGGGAAACCAGGGTCTGAAACCAGTCGCGATCCAGTTTCCTTTTCCGAACCTTGATCCCGTAGAGGATATTGTCCAGGACATTCAGGTTGGGAAACAGGGTATATTCCTGGGGCAGGTACCCTATGTTTCGATGATGGACAGGAATGTCAGTCCCGTCAGCCGTATCAAATAGCACACGGGAACCCGCAACAATTCTCCCGCGATCCGGATTGAAAAATCCGGCGATCATTTTTAGCAACACCGATTTCCCCGCCCCGGACGCACCGAACAAGACGATGCGATTCTGCTCAGCCTTGAAGGAGTGGCAGATCCGGTTACTATCAAAGTTTTTCTGGGTATCAACCTGGATCATGATGGCATGTGTTGAGAAGTTACCTGAGACGGGATCGTGACAAACAGGTGTGTTTGCACCATGGTAAAGCGTTGCCCTATGGTTGTCAAAAACAGACCCCAGCAAGCCAACCCCGCCATGACAGATGTATTACCGGGTACGCCAGGTCAATGCACGGCTAATTGGTTCTAGCTCACAAACGCAATAAAAATGGTAATTCATGAATCAGAAAAACCATCAACCTATTGTAATCGTAAGAATTTTCTTTTGATACTTAAAAAAATCAGATTTTATATCTAATCTCAACGATTGTGGGGTATAGCAAAGTAGAACCAATTAGCCGTGCAGGTCAATGAGCTGAAATTGACTTTTCCCTGCTTTTCGGAAAGGATAGGGTTTATGTTTGTTATTCCGCCGCTGGATAATTTTCTGACAAACAAAATCCCGGTTCAGGATCGCCCCAATAGAAATGGATATCAATGCTGATCATTAACAACCTTCTCCCGGTATTCGTTCTGCTTGGTATCGGCATGATACTGCGGAGAGCCGGGCTGACAAGTGACACCTTCCTGAAAACCTCTGATAAACTGGTCTACTATATATTCTTTCCCGTGATGCTTTTCTGGAAGATCGGGGGCGCTGAATCGTCCGGGGCGATGGATCTCAACTATTGTGTGGCGTCGATCGGGGCTGTATTCCTTGTATTCGTTCTCAGCATCATCAGCATTCGCCTGTTCCGAATTTCCAATTTCGGGGCAGGGACTTTTTCCCAGAGTTGTTACCGGTTTAACACA
>JAOZRE010000350.1:1264-5057 GCA_029940215.1 bacterium
CGGGATGGCTGTTATCATTAATGCCTTTGGCAGTGAGGGTATCCGCCATTTCGGGATCATGATCAGCATGACCATTCCCATCATCAATGTGATGGCTGTTTCAACCCTGATCTGGTATTCAGGAAAGCGTATCAAGCTGAAGCAGCGCCTGTCGATGATGTTCAAGGCTCTGATTTCAAACCCGCTGATTCTGTCCTGCGTTGCGGGCATTCTCTATTCAAAAAGTGTGGGGGTTTTCCCGATTTTTCTGGTCAACACCTTCCAACTCATGAGCTCGGTCGCCCTGCCGTTGGCGTTGTTGTCCATCGGCGGCGAATTGACATTTCGAGGTGTCAGGGGGTATCTCAACGTTTCAATTTTAGCGTCTGTTGTGAAATTGCTGCTGCTACCGCTGATTGGATATTTTTTCCTGAGTGCCATGGGCGTTACCGGGATGCCATTCAGGGTGAGCATGGTATTCTTCGCTCTGCCCACTGCTACATCGATCTATATTCTCTCCTCACAGCTGAACAGCGATACCGAAATGGCCTCTGCCGCCATCCTGATCTCCACAATGTTTTCGTTCTTTACGATGAGCGCCGCGCTTCTAATTTAGGGATAACCGGTTCAGGTTATTGTGGAAGGCTACCAATATGCTTTATCAGTGGTTGCAGTTGTTCACAGTTCTGAAATCGGCGTTTGAGAAAACGGGTGTTAACGTTGACTCCCGGAACCTGTGCCTTAACCCGTAACAGATCGGAGATCAGCTGTTCATGGCACCCTTCAGACTTCTCGATAAACGGATAGATCCGATTCACGACAGGTTGTATCATCAATGCAAGCGATTGCGGGGTTTGGGGATCGTTTGCAATCTCCTGATTGATCATTTCCATCCGGGAAAGGAAATAGAAATGATTAACGGCCATCCACTGTTTTTGAGTGAAAGATACCGGGTCCACCGTGTCTATCATGCTATTCAGCATATCTGCCAACCGGCGGAACTGCCTTTCCCGAAACAACTTGTCTGCAAAAAGCGCCTGGCATGCTGGATACTCCTGGAAGATAGGATGCTCCTCTCCATTGTTGATCAGCAACTGGCAAAAATTTGAAACGATCTTGGATCGGTAGGCAGTCCAGTGATCCTTGTAATCTCCGCTCATCTGACGGGTCAGGAAATCACGGACATCATCCAGCAGGGCTGCAGATGTTTCAAACGGAGCAGGCGACACCGATACGCGGGAAAAAAGCCCGTTATTGGCTATATGGAAATGTTTTCGGAGCATATCACTGAACTGACCATGCAGAAAGGGCATGTATACCGTTTTCTGCTGGTTGATAAATTTCTTTAATATCAGATTTGCTTCAAAGCTGTTTTCATGTCTGGCGCTGTATAGTCGGTTCCCCAAAAACCAGCCTGACTGAGCGTAGAGTCTGACATCTTCTCGAACCCCATCGATCAGATGGGCGACCATCACCGGACCCGTATCCAGATCTCCTTCCACCATCAAAACAGCTTCGGAAGGAAGATATTTCAGGAGTATTTCGGCATAGTCAAAGGCAAAGGTATCCCGACCCATGTTATTCTGCTGCAGGTTAGCGGAAAAAGAAAGGACAAGGATTGCCCCCCCAAGCCCTACAGCCAGCATTCTTCGCTTAACTTCAGAAAGAAGCTGAGTTTCCATAACCCGGTGCAGGAAAAGTCCGCCTGTTAATACCGCTACGCCGAAAGGAACCAGCTGGTATCCCAGGAATGTCTCCCGGTTATACTCGTCATAGATGTCGTAGTGAAAAAACTTGAGAAAGACCGTACTGGACAAAAACCCCAGGAGCAGGGAGAAAAAAACCTTCCTGGGGAAACGCAACCAGAGAACACCCATCCCCAGAATCGAAGTGGCAAATCCCAACGGCGATATCTCGTGGAGGGCAAACCGTTGCATGAAATAACCGGCGTACTGAACAACCTGACTCAATTGCTCGGAAAAGAGTATATCTACACGGTTTCCAGGATAAATTCTGCGACTGATGTACCACCACAAATCCGGAAGGTTGAACACCAGATCGAATGAACTGATATAGGTCCCCATATACGACCGAATGATCAGATAGAGATAGGGGAGCAGACCCAGCCCCAGGCAGATGATCCCGCCAGCCATTACCCTGGGCGATAACATCTGACGAACATATTGAAAGAGCAGAATAACAAACGTTCCAGAGGTCAGCAGGATCAATGGCCAGTGATTGGTCAGGCTTAAACCAAATAGAAACGCTGTGAAGAATAACCATCTTGAGTCGTAAGACTCATTCAGTTTCAGACACAACGCCAGAATCGCAAAAAAGAAAAATGCGTTCAGGGTGTAAACCTCGGCCCTGATGGCAAAGGACCAGAAGGTTGCAGACAGACCGTAAGAGAGTGCCGCAATAAAGGCAATGAGACGATTCCGGGTCAGAATTACCAGGCAGGCGTACAAACAGCAGCAGGCGGCTGTCGCTATGACAGCGCTTAAAATGTGTACTTTTAATGCTGCGGAACCAAAGGGTATCAGGACGAACAACTGACCCAGCATGACATACAAAGGGTACCCCGGAGGGTGAGCGATTCCGCCAAAATAGGCAGCGGTAATAAATAACCCGGAATCTTCCATTGTCACAGTAGGTGACATGGTCAGGCAGTACACCCCCATCAACAGCGTCACAATCGCTATCAGCCAGGGACCGTGACCATTTTTCAAACTGTCCGGATTTAATTTTGACGGTTTTAACACCAACGGGTTCCCCGATTTTCAAATATGGATGACGAACGAACAACTCAGCAAGATGAAATGTTAGGGAATTGGGTATTCGGAGTCAAGACAAGTTTCTCAGGATTGCAGGCTGGCTCTCCAGTTAAAGGATTCAATTCGGGTAAGTCCGGGACAGGATTCCCATTTCCGCAGCAATAAATTTCACCACACTATCATCAACGTTGGGACCGATAATGTCGGTTGCAAAAGGTTTTAAGGTCGCTTCGGCATTCGAGACGGCCACTGCCCGATCGGCCTCCTGAAACATTTCGATATCATTTTCAGCGTCCCCGAAAACCACCAGTTCTGTGTCCTTCAACTCCCAACGATCAACCAGGGTTCGCAGGGCCCGACCTTTGGTGGCCTTCTGGTCGTGGATGGAAAGCCAATACCAGCCAGGAGAGTACCTGTTTTCATAGAACTGCATCATTAACTGACCACCATGTTGTTCCTCAATCGTTGCCCGAAGCGCGGCCAGCTGTTTCTCCTTTCCCATCACGATCAGACAGATCACCTGGTCCTGTAGCGAGACCGAGAGTTCGTCCAGGTGATGCAGGCGAACATCCTTAGCCTCAATCCGGTCGGCGAGATACCACTGCATGCCCTCATTGATCATCCGGCTGTAATAAAGGCGGTCTTTTGTACCGTCAAATGTTGAAACCCAGGGTTCGCAACCGCCCTCATCAATTATCCGCAGCAGGCTTTCGACCACGATCGTGTCTATCTCGTTAATGAAGTGATGCCGGCCGGTCGACAGGTCAGAAATGTACCCCCCATTGATGGAAACAATCGGAAGATCAAAGGTCAGTCCCTTCAGAATATCCTGCATGGAGAATACGCTGCGGGCACTGGCCACCGTGAATTGCAGGCCTTGTGACATCATCTCCTGCAGGGTCTTCCGGCAGAAGGGCGACAGGGTGGCATCATCCTGGAGCAGCGTACCGTCCAGGTCTGTAATGTATAATCGATTCTTTTTCACTTAAGGCCTTATGACGGGTTCTGATAAAACAGTTCGCTCAGGTTCAACATGACGA
>JAOZRE010000611.1 GCA_029940215.1 bacterium
ACAAGCGGGACATCGGCAAAAACACCGTCATGATCCTGACCCAGAAACGGCTGGAACTCGGCTTATCATTGTTCGAAATGATGCAGCAGGCAGACCGGGTCGACACCCTGAAAGCGAGGGCCAAAAAAAGCGTCGCCGCTTTCGTGTCCCTGATCGAACAGTATCAGGAGCAGTTGATAGATCGACCCTTTTATGATGTGTTCCAGGATTTTTTCCAGCGGGTGGGCATGAAAGCCGAAATTGAAAAAGCCGAGAAAATAGACCAGATCCGTGAAATGAAGGTTAACAACTTCCTTGAATTCGTCAATACCCTCTATCTGTACGGAGAACGTCGAAAAAAAGCTGTCGGGGATGTATCCCTGTCCGATTTTCTGGAGTACGTCTCTCTCTTCACCGACACCGACGACCTCGATCAGAATTCCGGCAAGGTCAGCCTGTTAACCGTCCACTCCGCCAAAGGGTTGGAATTCGATTATGTCGCCATTGTCGGACTGACCGATGGGCAGTTCCCCAACCACAAAGCCGTGCAGGATGACAGCATTGAAGAGGAAAGAAGGCTCTTCTACGTGGCTCTGACCCGGGCCCGAAAAATGTTGAGTCTGAGTATGCCGCGCACCCGCATGCAGTATGGAGAGTGGCTCTACAACGAGCCCTCACGTTTCATCCAGGAGATCAACCCCGAGCGATTCGAAAACCCGCCGGGAGGAGAGATCGATTACGAGGAAAAGGCAGAAAAGGCCCTGAACGCCCGCAGCGACTTTTTCTCGCGATTTAAATAAGGGTCGGTTAGCGTGAATCAAGGACCAGGTGAGTGTAGTGGCCCAGCACGCAAGCCATGATGATGGTCCAGTACTCCTGAAACAATGTAACAATCAGGTCAATCGACAGCCTGCCGGAAATCATCCGGGTTTCCTGGATATAGGTCAGCACCAGTATCGCAAAGATTGAAAGTACAAAGGGTGTCCATTTGGAGTGAGTCCATCCCCGATGGCGATGCAAAAGGGGCAACAGGAGTAGGAAGGTTACGATGGCGAACATGTCCATCTGCTTCAGCAGCAGAAGTATCAGCAGCAGCACAAAAGCGGCTCGAAAAAACCAGCGTTGGGGGACAGAGGCCGTATCCAGGTCCGGAAAGAGGGACATGACCAGTGTCAACAGAAACAAACCGGCTGCAGCTAAGGCACTATCGCGATCATTCAGGCTGCTTTGTATAAACGCAAGGGGTGAAGAAAAAGCAAGTGACACGGCCCCGCTTTTCACCGCAATACCCACCACAACGGCTCCAGCAACCATTCCACCGATCAGATGCCCCCGGAATTTCATGACGGCAGCACAATCTCTGGATTTTCTTCCCTTGGGCGGTACAGCAGCAGCGTTTTCCCAATCTTCTGGGCAATCTGGCAGGGA
>JAOZRE010000351.1 GCA_029940215.1 bacterium
AAGCAGCCCTTTTCGTTTCATATCCGGCAATTAGTTCGAGTCCTGCTGATTTCAGAGATTGATACTCTTTCAGTTGAAACAGGTTCTTTAAATGATAAAGATTCAGCTGATTAGACCTTAATTCCGGGTGTTGAAATTTGATCCTGGTGATTTCGCTGAGTGAGCGGTAATAATCGCCTTGTTTATAGAGCTTTATGATAAATTCCAATTGTTCTGCTTCCGGATCTGAGATCGATTCCAAAGAGCTGGTAGCGAATGCGGGGTTCAACAATAATCCAGAAAAAAGCAGAATTGAGAACAGTCCAGTATGCAGCCAGATCCGATACGCTCGATGACAAAAAGGTGCGTGACCGCTTCTTTTCATATAAAGATGTTTCAGCTGAGGGCTGTCGAGGGATTTAGTTCTGTAATTCCCAATGAATTCAGGTATCCATCAAGTTGTTCAAGTTGCTCATGAAGCTTGTTTTCCTGCCCGATTTGTCTTAGAAGTCGCCAACTAGACAGCGCCATCTTGTGGTTTTCATGTTCCCAGAATATCTTTCCCAGACTCAGTAGAGCGTGACATGTAGCCTGATTTTCCTTATTTGCCTGCATGATTTGAAATGCGGGTTGAAAATATTGATGACAACGATCCAAATCGCCAAGTTCACCGTATATTTGTGAAATATTGAACAATGTCTTTGCCTCTCCGCTTTTATTACCAGTCTTTCTCATGATAGACAATGATTGCTCCAAACTGTTAATCGCATTTTCAATTTCACCGCGGACTTTGTAAATAAATGAGATATTGCTCAATGTAATCGCTTTGAGGGGAAGGTCTCTATTAAACTTAATAATCGTCAACGTTTTTTGAAAATATTCAAGAGCCTTTTCGTAGTAGCCCTGGGCAAAATAGTTGGTCGCTATATTATTCAGCGTAGTTGATTGTCCATCATAGTCATTGATCCTTTGAAGGATCTCCAGGGCCTGCTCTAGATACTCAAGCGCAACAGCGTAATTTCCCTGGTCCTGATACACCTGCGACAGGTTGTTCAGCGTGGTTCCTTTCGATTTCTGATCCTTTATCACATCCGTAATTTTCAAAACCTTTTTCCAGGAAATGATAGCTTCGTTCAGTTGCCCTTCTTTTTCCTGACTTCCGGCTATTCTGGCAAAAAGTGGAAGCCGGTAGGTATCACTTCTTAAATTACTGATTGTATCCGATAAAAATGCGATATTGGTTTCATGATAGCTATTTTGATCAAAGTATGATGAGACTTTGACTGCCTGGGATACAACCTGATCAAACAATTGAATTCTTACATATTTCCAGCAATCAAATAGATCAATGAGTTGTTGATTGAATCCGTTTGTAACAGTATCCTTCAGCATTTGTTCGATTTTTTCAGCCACCCAGTTATAAACCAGGTTCTCGGGCATAATGGCATTGACGGTCTTCAATATTTTCCGACTCTGTTTTTTTCTTCCAGTAGTTGCAAAAAGAAAAGCAAGCTCCAATTGATTCTGGGACTGCTCATCATTGCCGCCGATATTAGCAAGATAGTTCAACAGTATCTCTGTATTATCTACGTCATTACTGATCTCCCCGGCCTCTGAAACCTGGAGCGTCATCCAGAGCTGCTGACGCTTTTTTTCTCTACTCGTCTTATCAGAATACCATTTTCCCAGAAACTCTCCCAGAAGGGGCAGAAACCGTTTGGGCTCTTTCAATTGGCCAATAGCCAGCCAGAGATCAAAAAACCCCTCTCTGATCCCATACACCTTTGAGCGTTTATCCGTTGGATGGTCTGAAGTAAGCAGAAAACCATGAATACAAAGGCGATTAAGTATGTTGCTGCACTGTTGTACAGTCATTCTGAGGCTTTTAGACAATCTGTTCTTGGTATTGTACCCGCTTCTCATCGAAGCAAGCGTTGTTAGCAATGCGCGTTCTGCTGGGGAAAGTGAACGGATCTTTTCCAAGAAATAGGGTGTAACCCTATCAAGTAGCTCTTCAAATAGAGATTTGATATTCTTGGTACTTTCATCTGTCAGGAGTTCGTACAGCAACAAAATCAGCCTTGGGTTTCCCCCAGTCAATTCATGTAACGCCTGTATTTTCGGGCTCAGTTCGTTGAAAGTGTTTAACAATAATGTTTGTTTGTCATATTTCAGATGACTGTGCACTAGTTTTCGAGTCTGCTCCAGGTCCAACTCTTTTAAAATTTGAATATTAAAACTGGTAAATGGTCTACATTTTAATAGGTTACTATCTGTAACAGAGGTGAGTGCTGTGCCGATAAAAGTGATTGATGCACAGTTGGCCAGAAAATCTGAAAACTCTTTAACAACGTCCTCATTTTTTTCGGACTTGTTAAAGAACGCATCAAAGTTTTCAAAGAGAACCAGAAAAAATCTACCATCTTCTGATGAAGATTGTTCAATAGCCTCCTTGACTGTTTGCTGAACGGTGAGATCATCTGCTTCATCGCATATCTCTCGTAATTTTTGCCAATTGTCCTCTTTTGTCGTCTCAGCAAGGTGTTTAAGCAGTTCAATCAGTAAGAAGGTAAGCGAAGTGATTCGATGGTTGTCAACTGGAAACGTTATCAGTCTGTAGCTGGCCATCAAAGATCGGGATCTGGTGATCTTATCTGTAAACAGCTTCATGAGATGGGTCTTTCCGATTCCGGATGGTCCGATAAATAGTGTATGATCTACGGCATGTTTTCCGGCAGACTCTTCCAGCGCTTCTATTAACTGGGCAAATATCTCCTGCTGACCAATCCCGGTTTTCTTCAACCTTTCGATGGAAGAGAGACCGGGGCGGTATACACCTTTAATGGGCGTATAGTATATATCACTGGATGCCATCTTTACCTGTATCTCTGAAAATTGAGTAAGTTAAAGTATTTTTCTGGTTAACATACCTCAAAAAATATCTATAGGTAAGCCTCAGAGCCCAATGGAAATTCAGTTTTGGATAGTGCAAAAGTGAAAAATAGTGTATTTTGCAGGTTAGGCTCTTCAAGAAACATTCCTAATTTATTAATCCGGTATTTGCCTGTAAGATTAATATCCCTATGGATGCAGGTATGATTTTCTGTGCAATGACATAAACATTTCCAGGGAAAAATGATTCGATCACACCTTGAAAAACTGATGGATAAAACTGATCTGACCTTTGATGAGACCCTATGGATGATGGAGCAATTTATGGAAGGCTCCGTTACAAATAGCCAGATGGCTGCGATTCTTGTGGCCTTGAGAATGAAGGGAGAAACAGTCGATGAAATCAGCGCTTGCGCGAAAGTAATGAGACAGAAATCAACAAAGATCCCGGTAAACTATGACACGCTTATCGATACGTGTGGTACGGGTGGAGATAGTTCCGGTTCATTTAATATCTCCACAACGGTCGCATTTCTGCTGGCTGGAGCCGGTTATAAGATAGCCAAGCATGGTAATCGTTCAATGACATCAAAATGCGGCAGCGCTGACCTTCTGGAAGCATTGGGCGTTAATCTGAATCTATCGCCAAAGCAGGTTGCTCATTGTATAGATGAAACCGGTATAGGGTTTCTGTTTGCACCAGCCCTGCACTCTTCCATGCGCGCGGTTGTACCGGTGCGCAAGGAACTTGCAGTACGAACCGTTTTTAATTTACTTGGCCCCTTAACCAATCCGGCAAATGCCAACATACAGATCATAGGCCTCTATTCACACCAGCTGGTGTCAAAAATCATTCATGTGTTGAAGGATTTGGGAAGTGTATCAGCTTTTACTTTTTCCGGACTGAGCGGGCTAGATGAAGTCTGCATCGCTGGTGACACTAAAGTAGCCCGACTCAGCCATGATGGACATATCGAAGAATTTACATTCAATCCCGAAGCATATGGATATGAGCTTGCCCCACTTTCCAGTATTAAAGGTGGTGAAACTTCCGATAATGCTGATATCACTAAAGATGTACTGTCGGGGAAGAGCAAAGGACCCAAGAGAGATATTGTAGCCATTAATGCCGGTTTCGCTATTGCCGCTGCTGAAGATTGCGCGCTGGAGGAGGGAATAAAAAAGGCTGAAGAATATCTCAATGGAGGGATTGGTCTAGAGGCTATAGCGCGATTGATGAAAACCTCCAACTCTTTTGGGAGTTAAAACAGTTATTTTTTATGAGTATTAGAAAACATGAGTATTATTGATCAAATTGTCAAAGATAAGAAGAAGGAAATTGCAGGCAGACTCACTCACATCGCAGAGAAGGACTGCCAAAAATCCGATAGCGATATACGAGTACCACTGGATTTCAGGGCGGCATTGCAGAGCCAAACCCTTGCTGTCATCGCAGAAGTTAAAAAGGCATCACCTTCAAAGGGAATTATTAGGGAGAATTTTGATCCCCTGGAGATAGCTGATTCTTATGCAAGATCAGGGGCAAACTGCCTGAGTGTTCTGACCGAAGAGATCTATTTTCAAGGAAGTCCTGAATATTTAAAACGAATTCGTCGAGAAGTGAGTATTCCAATTCTGAGAAAAGATTTCATTGTTGATGAACGGCAGGTTCGTGAGTCCTATGATTTGGGGGCTGACGCCATTCTTCTGATTATGTCGATACTCTCGGACCAGCAATTATCAGGCCTGAAGAAACTTGCAGAATCATTCGGTCTAACAACCCTGGTGGAGGTTCATACAGAACGGGAACTTTCCCGCGCCCTGTCACTGAAATGTGCTTTGATCGGGATAAACAACCGGAACCTGGAAACCTTTGTCACAGATATAAGTCATTCAATAGCATTGAGAAAACAAATCCCGGCATCCGTCACCTGCGTGAGCGAAAGCGGTATCAAATCAGCAGCGGATTGCAAAATGCTCGAGGATAACGGATTTGATGCAGTGCTAGTGGGTGAGATCTTAATGCGACAGCCAGATCCAGGGAAGCATATCGCTACCTTGCTTGGAAAAACAATATGAGCCGTATTCATGTCAAAATCTGTGGCATTACCCTGCCAGAACAAGCTG
>JAOZRE010000352.1 GCA_029940215.1 bacterium
CTTTTGCTTCAATTCATCCTTGCACCATAGTCAGTCCATCTGAATCGGTCAATTAATTAACCCGCCAGAGCTCTAATAACAAAGGCTTGTGTTCCTATTCTATTTTTCACAAGGGATGCAGGCCCTTTGTTTTGTTTAGCTGAAAATTGGCCTTTTTTTATGTCTATGCCTGTATTACACCATTGCCCGGGGAATATTTCATTTATTGAAATATTCCTTAAATGATCGGTGTATTAATTATACTGGATCTAAAACTTCTGCTTTCAATGAGCTATTCATTCAAGGTTTCTGCTTGTTAGCTTAGTAGAACTGAAATCTGATTAAACCTGAAAATTGGATAAGCAAATATGACGATGAAACGACGCACTTTTTTAAAAAAAGGTTCTTCCATGATGGCCCTTGCGGGTTCAGCAAGCCTGGGTCTGCCAATACTATCCGGGCTTTCTGGTACGGCAACCGCACAAAGTGCTGCTAATCCCCTGCCGATTCCTGAGCTTTTAGAAAATCTTGATAAAACCGGAAAATCGGCCACCTTTGCCATGGATGTCCGCCGGGGCAGTGTTGAGTTTTTCAAAGGCAAACAGACACGCACGCTTGGATATAACGGCAACTTTTTAGGACCAACTATTCGTGTGAGAAATGGGCAGCGATTCAGGCTGAATCTGAAAAATAACCTGCAGGAGGTTACGACTCTGCATTGGCACGGCCTGCATGTCCCGGCAAAATGGGATGGCGGTCCTCGCCAGCCGGTCTCAAAGGGAACGGATTGGCATCCGGAATTCACCATAAAACAGGAAGCGGCTACCCTTTGGTATCACCCCCATGCCATGGGACTGACAGGAAGCCAGGTGTATAAGGGGTTGGCGGGGCTATTTTTGGTTGAAGACGAGGTTTCAGACGGGTTGGATATTCCAAAAACATACGGTGTTGATGACATCCCGTTGGTGCTCCAGGACCGCAGGTTTTTTAACAATGGGCAATTTGCTTATGTTCAGTCCATGCATGATATCATCAATGGTGTTGTTGGCAATTACCTCCTGGTAAACGGGGCATTGAAACCAACTCTGGCCCTTCAGAAGTCCCTCGTTCGCCTGCGGATCCTGAATGGTTCAAACTCATCGATTTATCGTGTCTCTTTCAGTGACAGTCGGTCGTTTCAGGTCATCGCTTCTGATGGCGGTTTTCTGGAAAGTCCAACAAAGATGGACTCGATCCTGCTTTCAGCCGGTGAGAGAGCTGAGGTTCTGGTCGACTTTTCCGATTTAAAAAAAGGAAATGAGATCAATCTTCGTGTTGCCCAGATTCAAGGTAAGCGATTTAATGCAATGACGATTCTGGCAGGTGAAAAGAGTGAACCCCAAAAAGCAATACCGACTGTTCTGCGCCAGTTTGACAGAATTCCCGAATCAAGTGTCAGCCGTGTCCGCAGGTTTAACATGGAAACCATGGGTGGAAGAGGAATGGGCATGATGAGTGGAAGAGGGATGATGGGAGGGAGACTGACAATCAATGGGAAACGAATGAATATCAACCGGATTGATGAGCAGATAGAGGCTGGAGCGACGGAGGTCTGGGAAATTGCAAATCGGTCAGGCATGATGATGAACATGCCACACTCCATGCACTTGCATGATGTCCAATTCCAAATACTGTCCCGAAATGGGCAACCACCTCAGCCACATGAACTGGGCCGAAAAGACACTGTCCTGCTGTTACCCGGCGAGGTTGTCCGAATAATCATTCGATTTGGAAACTATAAAGGGGTCTATATGTACCACTGTCACCTGCTTGAACATGAGGATGACGGAATGATGGGTCAGTTTGAAGTTACTTGAAAGATAGTGGGACGACCGTTTCTCCAAAAGTATCTGCTTTTTGGCTGACATATTTTATCCAGGTTTTTAAACCGTTAATATAACCAGAAGAAAGAGGTTAACCAATGAAAAGAAGAGGCCGTAGAAAAAACAGGGGAACATCATTTAGCCCAAGTCAGGAATATGTTTCCAGTGCCATTCTGGAATACCTGAAAACAGGTGGAAAAATTACCCAAATTAAAGCAGAAGATGAGAATTATGAGGGTTTTATGAACTCAAAGGTGTCTGGTGAGGCAGTCCATGAGTATTTAACGGATGATTTCGGCTATTGACGTAACGTATCAGTCAGTTGCAAAAAAATGTCTGCACATAATTCAAACCTCTTTAAAAGGATCCAATGAAAAAGCTGATACTAATATTTGTCATGTTGGCATTATTGCTTTCGAGCTGCGGCGGTAGGTACCGTAAAAATAGCAACGGATATTATGACCATATGAACCAGAATAATAATTATCATCACCAGGAATCTGGATGGCATATGCGCTAGAAATACAGATCAGCTACTGGAATTACCAGTTTTGAACTAGCCGGTGTGCAACTTATTGATTAAAGCTGATTGAAAGTGATTTGTCCGTATAAACCTTTATAAACAACTGGAGATAGCATGGGTGGAACTGCTAGAGAAAAATACAACAGGGCTGCACGTTTTTATGATTTATATGAAATGCCGGTCGAAGCCCTACTGTTCTCCAGTCTGAGAAAGAACGCTTTGACATCTGTGTCTGGCAGAACGTTGGAGGTTGGGGGCGGCACTGGTAAAAACCTGCAATATTATCTTGAAAATACGAATCTGACAGCTATCGATTTTAGTAGCTCAATGCTGAGGAAAGCGAAGAAACGTGCAGAACAACTTGTGATGGAAAATGTCACGATGCTCGGGCAGGATATTCAATCCCTCACATTTCCTGAAGATCACTATGATTGCATAACCGCCAGCTGTGTATTCTGCACGGTTCCTGATCCAATACTCGGTTTGCAAAATCTATTAAGGGTTCTCAAACCTGACGGAAAAGCTATCTTTATTGAGCATATGAAAACTGATAATCCACTGATCAATGCTTTCTTATATGCAATGAACATCATGTCAACGAGGATGCTAGGTACTTCAATGATTCGGGAAACCGAAAAAAATATCAGAAACGCGGGATTTACTGTTTTATCCGTAAAGGGCTATTTGTTCAATGTTGTCAAAGTCATTGTGGCAACTAGGGACAGCGGATAGACTCTTGATGTCAAATCCATGGAAAAGTTGAAGAAACTCTTCCATGAAATGAGAAGGGATCTGGTTTAATGCCAAAAAACAAAAACGATTACAGTTTCCCAATCGCTGATTTTAGCCTGTCTTTTACTTCTAACGCGAACGCATTCAGATCCTCGCGTCCCGTAATTTTCAGCATTTCAACCGGATCAACAGCAGATACAGAAACACCACCTCTCGTATACTACCACATTACAAGGCAGCAACAGCCCGATATTGGGATCGGTATTCAGTGCCTGAAAAGCAAGTCTGGGGTTGCATGCTCCCATAATAACGTAATCGGTGAAATCTTCATCAATTTTCTGCTTCAAGGTCGCTTTTAAGTCTATTTCTGTGATAATACCGAACCCTTCCTCTTTCAGGCTTTATGTTACTTTTGAAATTGCTTCATCGAAACTGTATGGAACTTCCTTTTGAATAGCGTACTCACAAGATTAATTACTCATCTTTTCCTTAAATTGAATGATCGGGATTCGAAAAAAGCGTTTTCAATTGCCCGATTTCTTTTGGAATAATATTACTGTTAACCTACTAATAATTAGTACACCTTAAGTAAGAATATATTTCGAAAATTGTTTAAATATTTGTTCTCTGGGAAATGTCTATGGTTGCTTTCGCCACTTCGACATCCCATCCGCTGACGGAGGCATCTAACCTGTTTATTCTTTATTATAAGAGTTTTTCAGTACTCTAACTATGAGTCTGCTCCAAAAAGTCGAAAATCGACCTCAGGCGTCATTCCGGCGAAGGCCGGAATCCAGTAAAAACTTATAGATCTGGACCCCGGCCTTCGCCGGGGTGACGATTTTTAGCCTTTTCGGAGCAGACTCAACTATGAAATGCTTACAATGTGAAATAATCAATTGTCACCATGTATAGCTTTGGAGTTTGAGAGCATTTCCAGCAATTTTATTATGGAAGAATGGTCCCAATCCGATCCGCCTTCCTGCGAAGAAGCAGCATTCCACAGTTGGGAAGTCAGTGCCGTCCCCGGTAGGTAAAGGCCAAATTCAGCGGCAATCGACATGGCGATTTCTGTATCCTTCTTGTGAATACTGACGCGTCCGCCCGGCTCAAAGTTTCGATCCAGCATTCTCTGGCCGTGTACTTCCAGGACGCGGCTTTGTGCGAATCCGCCCAGTAGTGCATTTCGGACCTTTGCCGGATCAACACCAGTTTTTTGTGCTAACAGCAGTGCTTCAGAAACCGCTTCAATGGTTTGAGCTACTATGATCTGATTGCAGCATTTGGCAATCTGACCTGCTCCTAACTCACCAATATAGTTGATATTTCGGCCAATTTTTTGAAATACAGGCTGCATCAAGTCATAGGCTTCTCTTTTGCCTCCTACCATAATTGCGAGAGATCCTTCTGCAGCACCTACGTCACCACCGCTGACTGGCGCATCGAGCATAGAAATCTCTTTTTCCATCAATTTTTTGGAAATTTTCCGAGGTGTTTCAGGGGATAAAGTGCTCATGTCTACATAGATGCCACCCGCTTTGAGCCCATCGAAGACACCATTCTTGCCGACTGCGACTGTTTCAACGATGTTGTCACTGGGAAGTATGGATATTACGGCATCAGCAGACTTGGCAGCTTCTTCAGGCGATACCGCCGACAAAGCTCCCTTGTTGACCAGCTCTTTGACCGCATTTTCAACGACATCGTACACCTTCAGCTCATATCCACCTTTAAGCAAGTTGAGCGCCATGGGTTTCCCCATGATTCCCAACCCGATGAATCCTATTTTTCTAATCATGGTTGTTCCTTTTTATTATATTATTCACCACATTTTCATGATTACCGGCAGTGGATACAGGTATCGAAATGGTTTTCAGGCAGGTTGTAATTCTTCTTGAAAT
>JAOZRE010000353.1 GCA_029940215.1 bacterium
TGGGAACCATTGCTAAAACCTCAAGTGGTAAAATCAAGCACAACGCGAATCGTGTCAAGCTCCAGAATGACGCCTTCGACGGTCTGCTGGCCCGACTGCCGGAAGCAACGGGAAATGGCAGCAGTCCGGTAGCCTCTGGTCTGGAAGCTGAGGTGATGGCGCTGTTTAAAAAGATAGTGGAGCAGGAGCCCTTCCTTGATGAACCCTTTCTGGACCTGGGAGGGGATTCCATAAAAATTCTGGAATTTTTGGAAAAGCTGCAGGAGAAGTACCCGCGACCAGGTCTCGATATTCTCGATTATATCGATGAGACCACCACCCTGATGGAAATTGTGGGCTGGCTGAAAGAAAAAGAGTGATGCTACTAACGAAACGGAGATGACTCATAGTGTCCAGCGAACTCTCGGAACTCTATCATAGAAAACGTCGTACGGCAGAAGAAGCTGTGGGGATGATCCGCTCGGGTCAACGGGTATTTATCGGTTCGGCATGCGGAGAACCCATCCATCTGGTGAATAGCCTGGTCAAACAAGCCAGGCGGTTTTCCGATCTGGAGATTATCCGGCTGATCAGTTCCGATCGCTCTCCCTTAAGCCTGATTGCCACCGAGTCCCATGAGCATAATCTCAATGTGCGGATGATCTACCAAGGGTCAGCTACCAGCAGCTGGCTGGCAGCAAATAAACGTTATATCGCCCCTATGAACCTGTTCGCTGTTCCCCGTATGTTTAAGGAGCGGCACCTTCCCTTGCATGTCGCCATGATCCATGTATCCCCGCCGGATCAGTTCGGATGGATGAGTCTGGGCGTTTCGGTTGATGTAACCATGGCGGCGGCCCAGTCTGCTGATCTGGTTATCGCCCAGGTGAACCCTCGCATGCCCCGCATTCTGGGACAGAGCTTTGTTCATATCAATGACGTTGATGTTTTTGTGGAGCATGAGGAGGAGGTACTCAGCATCGGTCATATCCCGGAGTTTGAATCGGCGCAGACGATTGGTTGTCTGGTCGGTAACCTGGTAGATGACGGCTCAACAATTCAGATGGGATTGGGCAATACACCTCAGGGAATCATGATGGCGCTCTCCGAAAAAAATGACCTGGGGGTCCACAGCCAGTTTATGATCAACTGTATGATGGATCTGGTAAAGAATGGCGTTATTACCAATCGCTATAAAGGCTTTAATAATGGGAAGCTGGTGGCCAGCAGTGCGGTGGGGACGAAAGAACTATATCGCTTCCTGCATGATAATCCAGCTGTAGAGTTCTATCCCTCCGATTATACCAACGACCCCAATATCATCTCAAAACATAAAAAGATGGTGGCGGTAAATCTGGCGATGGGCATTGACCTGACCGGACAGGTGGCTGCAGAGGTCATGCCCCAAAACCACTATTCCGGTGTGACCGGTCTACTGGATTTTGTGAGGGGGGCGTCTCAGTCCCCGGGCGGGAAATCGATCATCCTGATTCCATCAACCCGCAATAAAGGGAAAGACAGCCGGATTGTAGCGGAGCTGGACAGCGGTTCGGTTGTGGTTCCCAGGAGCGATGTGTCATACGTGGTCAGCGAGTTTGGTGCGGTCAATCTATTCGGTAAAAACCTGCAGGAAAGAGCCATGGCCATGATCAGTCTGGCCCATCCTGATTTCAGGGATGAATTGCTCCAGGAAGCTAAGGATATGGGGCTGATGGGTCAAAAGCGAACCCTCAATGATTTTGTGAACGGGATCTATCCGGCCAGGATGGAGGAAAATCGAGAGTATGACGGGGAACAGGTTGCGTTTCGGGCTGCAAAGCCAGTGGACGATCGCCGGATTCAGGAGCACTTCTACAATATGACGCCGGAGGATGTCCAATCCCGTTTTTTTCACGAGAAAACCTGTTTTTTCCGGGATGACATGGAAGGCATGTTCCAGATCGACTATGTCAAGGATATGACTGTTGTCGCGGTAACGGGTGAGTTTGGTTTTGGTAAGGTGATCGGTATGGGGGTTTACCTGCTGGAGCCGTCACGGAACATAGCTGAAATAGCCTTCTCCGTGTCAAAAGAGTGGCAGGGCCGTGGGATCGCCAGTGTGATTATCGGGAAACTGATCGAGGCCGCCCGGGAGAATGGCATTGCCGGTGTAGTGGCTTATACCTCCATGACCAACAAGGGGATGATCAACCTCTTCAAGAAACTGCCGTATCGGATTACCACTTCTGTGGAGGAGGACATGCTGGTGCTGATGGCCCGTTTCGATGAACCCGTATAGTCATACTGGATTGCCACTGCTGCGATTCAGTGCGAAAATGATGTAACCGCAGTCAGTGATTCATTCGATATTTATTGCAGTACAATTATCTCATTCTCATTCAGCCGGCTAATACTTGCCAAATTCATCATCATCCAGTGTGATGGTTTTGGGGGAAGTGTTATTGGTGTCCGGCTCTTCCAAGCGAGGCACAACCAAGGGGGATTGGATCTGTGGTTCCGGAGTCTGCGCATCTTCCTGGCTTTTCAGTCTGTTTTCGGGTTGACTCTTATCCAGCTTAAACTGCGTCATCATCCGCTCCAACTCCAATGCCTGCCCATTCAGTTCCTCTGAGGCCGATGCGGTCTCTTCGGAAATGGAAGAGTTCTGCTGAACCACACTGTTAATCTGACTCAGCCCCTTATTGACCTCATCAATGCCGATAGTTTGTTCTCTGGATGCCGAAGCGATTTCGGCGACCAGGTCATTGACCTTGGTGATGCTTTCATTGATTTCGTTCAAGATGGCGGCTGTTTTACCCGCATTGTCCACCCCTTTTTCAACCTCTTTACCGGACTTTTCGATCATTTCAGTACTGGAACGGGCGGCTTCAGCACTTCGGGCGGCCAGGTTCCGAACCTCTTCGGCAACCACCGCAAATCCCTTTCCGAATTTACCCGCCCGGGCAGCTTCCACTGCAGCATTCAAGGCCAGTAGATTGGTTTGAAAAGCGATTTCATCGATAACCTTGATGATCTTTGAGACATCAGTGCTGGTATTATTGATCTGATCCATGGAAATGAGCATGTCCTCCATCTGCCGGTTTCCGCGTTCAACAATATCGATGGTTTGATTGGACAGATCAGAAGCCTGAATGGCATTGTCGTTGTTGGTTGTCGATTGGGATTTTAGCTCATCCATGGATGAACTGATCTCTTCCAGGCTGGCTGCCTGCTGCGTGGTTCCGCTTGCGAGAGCGTGAGATGAAGAAGAGAGCTCTGTCGAACCGGTATTAATCTGCCGGCTGGAATGTACGACCTGGTTCATGGTCCGGCTGAGTGATTCGACACTGCTGTTGATGCTCATCTTTAAATGATTGAGATCCCCTTTGTGCTGGCGGGTGACTCGCGTAGTGAAGTCTCCCCTGTCAACCGCTTCCATCACGCCGTTGATATCACTGATCGAAGCATACAACGACTTAATCAGAGTGTTGAATGCATCAACCGTCTGCCCTATTTCATCAGTTCGGTTATTATCAATCTGCTCTGAAAAATCACCTTCGGAGACAACACCAGTGACCCAGTTGCGTAACATCACCATGGGACCTGTAATGGAACGGGCTGAGATGAAGCCGACAACAATCAGCAGCAGAGACAGGATAATCAGGAAGACTGCCAGCAGAAAGCCCAGGTCAGATATGTCCCCGAAAGTACCTTCCATACTCTGAATTTCAATGTTGCGGAGCGCCTTCTGAAGAGTTTCAGATTTTTCCTGAATGCTGTTTTCGATGGTTGTGATTGATTCGATGTTGGCAATATACTGTTTAACCAGTTTTCCAACCTCGAGATTTGCATTCTTAGCGGCAACAGCCATGGCAAGAAAGGGTGTGTCTTTCAAGCTGACCATATCCTTTTCCACATTTTTCAGCAGTATCTTCAGGAAACCCAGGAGTTCTTCCTTTTTGTCAAAATCCTTCAACATCTGATAAACCATAACCTGTATTTTCATATTGGCGATGTTATTGGCACTGGCTCCCAGGATTACCATTCGTTCCAGAACAGAGACTTGACGCCTCTTTTTGGGGTCAGCCAGATTCTGGACCGTTAGCTTAATATACCCGTTCGACTGCTCCATGGAGAGTTCGGTCAATTTCAGGATCTGGGCAATAAATTTATTGTTTTGCCTTTGCAGCCCGTCCGCCTTCTGAATGTTCATCTGGATTGTAACCACGCCCCTGACAATTTCCGTGGCTTCAAATGATTCCTGGGTTTTTAGCATATTCAGCGTTTTTTTGACCTCTTCTGAAAAATCCTGCTGGGAGACCTTATCCAGAAAGAACTTGTTGGTCTTGTCGATGAGATGGTTCAGTTGCTCAGAAGTGCGGTTGATCAGAGAGGTTTTACTCTCAAGGGAGTTAAGCAGAGATGAGCCAATACCGGCCATGTATAGCAGTAGGATGGCTATCAATATTGCCTGAACCAGCGTGGGAAGCAGAAGTTTGTATTGTAGTTTCATAACAGAGTCCTTTTTGGGTAATTTATCGGCCTTAACGCAGAGTATCACGCTTCAACACATATAAAGCATAATTTCTCTTTATTATGCAGGAACTGCAAGAAAAAAGCTATTTATTACTGATTTTTGCCGGCCATATAACGCAGGAGATTGAGGCCATCAATACAGTCAACAGCGAAATTGAATGTCTTGCCCTATTTAAAAATGTCCGTTACACTCTGATCCGGTTAACCATTGTAAAGATGGTATGCTTTGAATTGATGAGTCGTTATCCAGTGTTTACATTTTCAGTTTTAAAATGTGGACAACAATCCGGATCAGTTCCGGATTTGCACGAATAACCGCTTCTATTGTCATGACATGAAACCAGACAAAAAGATTGTTGTTTTAATCCTGTTGGCACTGTTCTTTATCATTGCCGATCAGCTACAGCTGTTTGCAGGCCTGTTCGGGTTGGATCATGCCCAGTCCATAGCATTGAGTGTTCTGATCATTGCGGCTCTGCTGTGGGTGACAGAATGGGTTCCA
>JAOZRE010000354.1 GCA_029940215.1 bacterium
TAAAAATTAATTATCTAATCGGTGACATTAAAAATGGCTTTTTATTTCTAGATTCCATCACACGGCCACCTCTTAATTTCTATTATAGCGCTAACATTGCCGTGATAGCATCAATCATCGGCATCACAACCGGATCCTGCAAATATCCTGGTGCTAACTTGTTGGATCCGAAACGGGCAATCACCAGTTCGTTGGCGGGATCGATGTATAGCAACTGGCCGTGAGCACCCCTGGCCAGAGCTGCATTACCACCTTTTTTATGTCGTATCCACCATTGGGATTTGTAAGACCACCCTTCCATAGCTGGAATCGCAAACTCGGCTTTGGCAAAGAGAGCCGGGTCCCCCCCGGCCACCAGACGTTCCAGTATGGCGGGATCAACAACTCCGGACTCTCCACCTGTGCGCATTAATTCCCCAAAACGCAAAAAGTCGCGCAGGGTGCATCCTGCCGTTGTACTCATGCCGGCTGGATCGACCATGTACCAAGCATCATGTTCGGCGCCTGTGTGTCGCCAGAGTCTTTCGGATACCAGATCCCGCAGATCTCTGTTGGTTACGCGCTGAATAATGAATGTTAATACATTGATGTTCGGCTCACGATAGGCAAAGGCCTGTCCATGATCACACTGTTTTTTTACAGTAGTGAGAAACTCAAAAAGATGAGCGGATTCACCCTCTGGCACCTTTCCCGGGGCCATGCCCCCCGCCCGCAGGTATTTCCAGACATCCGAGGCGGGATCCAGGTAGTCTTCATGAAATTCCATGCTGATCAGCATATCCATCACTTGACGCAGGGTGGCATCTTCCCAGGCGGTATGTTTCAGCTCAGGCAGATATTGCGGGATCAGGGCATTTTCATCCAATGTGCCTTCATCGATCAGCATCTCCGCAACCGTGCCTGCAAAAGATTTGGCGCAGGACATGATCAGATGGGTTTTGTGGGTTCCGCAATATCCCAGATAAGTTTCATATACCAACTCACCTCTATACAGGACGGCAAAACCGTCTGTATTCGTTGTTTCCAAAGCCTCCTGCCAGGAAAGATGGTGGCCTCTCTGGCTGGTAATCGCCAACTGATCAATACCAACTTCCTTTAACTCAAGAATCCGGGCCGCATCAGGTCCCCGCCAGATTGACTTGGTGGGTGCGATCTGCTGGGTGTTGGAAAAGGTCCAGCACAGTTGAGGCCAGTTGTAGTGATTACCCTTATCGACACTAATTAACTTATCTGCCGGGGGTGGAAATCCCTCCATCCACCCAATATCATCGTTTGTCTGATTCATAGTTGAACTCTATGTTTATCCAAGTGAATTCAGTCAACATTATCCATTTGCGTTTTAATGGTGAGATCTGTTCATAAAAACAAACGGGTAATTAACTGTTTTTTCCTCAATTCAAAATCGATCTGTCGGCAGGTTAGCCTTCAGAGGTGCCTTTCCAGTAGCCTAACGTCTTCAGTAAAAGCAGAAGAATTGTACAGGTAACAAGATAAATGACACCTGTGTAGAACAGGGTCGTAACGGTCGTTTTTATCCCAAGCACCGGGGTTATGAAAAGTGCCATTGGTGCGATGGGGATAATCATCATGAATTGAGAGAATCCAGCTTCTGCCGGTACAAAGGATTTCCCTTTGGGATCGACAATCCGCATCAAAAGCAGACTGGAGGCCAGGGTCCCCGTGCAGGCAGCAAAATTAACCAGAAACCGCTCCAGACCACTTTCTCCCAACCAACGGGAGGGAATCCAGAACCAGAAGAACAGTCCGATAGTGACAAGAACAACCGTGCCGATAAAAGGTACAATGTACTTGCCCAAAACTGCCCACTCCACTGACATCAGAGCTGTGATCATCATAAAGTCAACAAATACACCGTTGATGCGATGGACCAGCTCATCATCGATCAGGTATTCGTTACCAGTAGCGTTAAACACCTTCCGAATAATAATCGCGATAAACATTCCCCACATGAACATCAATCCGAATCCCAGAAAGGAAATATCCTTTGGTAGTTGAGTTTTCATGATATAACAGGCGATCCAGGTAAAGAAAAATGAAATCCCGAGCAGGCCGAAATGAAGGGAGATGGTTTCCATATTACCCGGATGGAGTGTATGGCGGCCTATGGATTCGTTTGAGCCTTTGGGCATGATACCATGAAGAAAGGCATCGTCCACCTTGGTATTGGTGGTGTCCATAGCCAGTTTCTTACGGATTCCGTAGTTAGCCAAGGGCACCCCAACAAAGGCAGCCACCAGAAAACCGACCGCACCGTAAGTGACTGCCATGACCAGCACATCCGAAGAGATATTCCAGAGATGAGGCAGATCGGCATTATTCGAATTCCGAACCCAGATCTGAGCGTAAGTCAATGCCTGTGCTGGACCACCGGTAAAGCCCTGCACCATGTTCATAGCTGTAGCTGATTCCAGACCGGCGCCTGTTATGGCGTTGTATCCCCATATCATAGGGATACCGATCACCATCAGCACACCATAGCCACCAACAAAAGTGATGGACAGCCAGATGGTTCCCCGGGTAATCTCTTTGCTTTTTGCTCCCCCTTCGGTACTCTTACCGGCATTGATGCCGATCATGGTGAAATTGGCTGTAAAAATAAGGGTGGTCAGCATGGCAAAGGTTTTGAAATCCAGGGGCACCCACCCCTCTGCCGTTGGAATACCAATCAGATCAAGGTTCATCAGGATCATGCCGATAAATCCCGAAATCAAACTGGATGGAACAAGGTACTTCTGGAAAAACGGGATCTTCTTTCGAAGAAATATGCCAACCGGCAGTAAAATACACACCCAGAATAATGCCACGAGGTAAGGACTAAGTATCTGTTCCATAATTTAATACTCCTCTAAAGTGGTAACCTGAATCGTGCAGCTTTTTTGATCCAGGCAGGACAGGATGCACTTGCATCACGAACTAAAAATTACAATTTGGCCAAATTTCAACATCGGCTTACTATCTATTACAACCCCAGTAATAATAAGCGTTTGGCTTTATTTCCCTTCCAAGAGCCTGTCATAACTTCCCGAGGTCAGGTCCTCTTTTTCCTGCAGCAGGATCACTTTCTGGATTTTCCCAGTGGGTGTAGCCGGAAGTTCCTGACGGTACTCAATATAACGGGGTACCTTGAAGTCCGCGAGTTTGCTGTTGCAGAACTCAATAATAGCCTGTGGGGATACCGATTCGGGAGTCTCGCCCTCGGCAAGCCTGATGTAAGCTTTAACCTCCTCTTTCCGATCCGGATCCGGAACAGCAACCACAGCAGCTGACAATATACCGGGATGACTGTGAAGGACCGCTTCCACTTCAGAAGCCGCGATATTATCACCGGCCCGCTTTATCATATCCTTTATCCGTCCCACGATATAATAATAGCCCGCCTCATCCTGCCGGAACAGGTCTCCGGTTCTAAACCATTCACCCTCAAATGCTTTAGTGGTGGCCTCTTCCTTCTTGTAATATCCCTTAAACATCCCGGGGCCGGTCACCCACAGTTCTCCCCTCTCTCCTCGGGAAACCTCCTGTCCATCTTCATCTACAATCTTAACCGTACGGTAAGCCGACGGCATTCCAACGGAACCGGAACCGCTCATGTGCCCGTCTTCAAAGGACATGACAATACCAGGGCCGATTTCGGTCATCCCGTAACCTTCCCTCAGCGCAACGTTGAATCGTTCCTCAAAGGGTTTGTGAATGGCTTTGGGAATAGCCCCGGCCAGCAGCATCCTCAAATGATGCTCTTTGTCCTGCGGTGATTCAGGTTGTTTTAGTATCCAGAAGGGCAACAGGGCCCAGGAAACGGTGATGTTGTATTGACGAATCAGCGGCATAAAACCGGAGGGGCTGTAGCTTCTGGTTGCCACCATCGTCATTCCCTTCAACATACACATGATCAGTTCCCAGGGTGGATCCATGTAGTAAAAAGGTTCCACGCACATGAAACGATCTTCTTCCACCATGTTCTCACTGGCTACAAATCCCAATGTCAGCCAGTATTCATGCGGCAACAGGCAACCCTTTGGAAACCCTGTTGTCCCCGATGTATATTGGATACTCATTAGATCACCAAGAGCCGGGTTTGACCCTTCAAACGCCTCAGGCATGCCAGGCGCCAGCTGTGTAATATCCTGACCCAGGTCTTCAGCCCCGCTACCAACGGTAAACACGATGTTTACAGTTGGTGACTTTGCTTTGGCTTCCCTGAATACCGGTGCAAACTCAGTATCAATGATCAGCCCTGTCGCATCCGAATCATTCAATACATATTCCAGATCCTCAACCTGGTAACGGGTGTTCAGCGGAACTGCCACAGCCCCGATTCGGGACAGTGCCAGCCAGACCAGAAAAAATTCAGGGCAATTTGGCAGCATCATGGCCAGGTGATCTCCCTGGCCGATGCCTGCCTGTTGCAATACCCCTGCATACTGGTTGACCCGCGTATTCAACTGCCGGTAGGTAAAAGACCTCTCATCATGATGAAAATAAAGCAATTCCTTGTCACCAAAACGGGCGGCTGAATCTTCAAGTAGTTGTCCAATGTTCTTTGCTAGTTCGGGGACTGTCATGGCTGCTCCTGTATGATGTTTTTATGTAAATGCGTCACAACAAGCTGATCAGTCGGTGTATCAGCTTTCATTAAAAAGCCGATGGGCGTTTCCATAAAGCCATTTTTCCTTGACGGCATCTTTCAGCGGTAATGATTTCATCTCATCAACTATCTGTTTAATAGGCAGACCCAAATCTCCCACGCCAGAACCAAAAAGGATCTTGTCCTGCAAAAGGGTGTTCCCAAACTGCAAAAGCATCTCAAACCCGGATCCAGGGGTGGCCAGATATTTTGGACGATGGGATGATGTGTCAATAAAAACATTGCGGTGACGCCTGGCAATACCAACCATCTCAGGGACCCATGGCCAGCCGGCACAACTTGCTACGATTTTCAGACCCGGAAAATCCATGGCGATCCTG
>JAOZRE010000355.1 GCA_029940215.1 bacterium
ATAAATATAATGAATTGCCAGAATATGTATTAAAACTTATGGGACACGGTACTAGTGGATCGCCCGGACAAAACCGGCAGAGAAGCGATCCTGAAGGTTCATTCACGTGAAGTTAAGCTGGATGCAGGCGTGAATTTTTCAACTATTGCGGCTTCAACCGCTGGTTTTTCCGGCGCTGACCTGGCCAACCTGGTAAACGAAGCTGCCATTCTGGCGGTACGCCATGGACGGGACAGGGTTCTGGAAACAGATTTCGAGGAAGCCATGGAAAAAATGGTTGCAGGACTGGAAAAGAAGAGCCGTTTGATCAACGAAAAGGAGAAGGAGATCGTAGCGTTTCACGAAACCGGGCATGCTCTGGTTTCTGCATTTACGGAGGGATCGGACCCGGTGCAGAAAATTTCCATTGTTCCAAGGGGTATGGGAGCCCTGGGCTACACCATGCAATTGCCAACAGAGGACAAATTCCTGATCAATGAGGAGGAGTTGCTGGGCCGAGTTGATGTTTTCCTGGGAGGCCGGGCTGCTGAACAATTAACCTTCGGTAAGATATCCAATGGAGCTGCCAACGATCTTTCCCGCGCCACCGATATTGTGCGGAAGATGATCACCAAATATGGTATGAGCAAGAAATTCCGAAATGTGTATCTGGGCAGTAATCAGAGCACCTATCTTGGTGGTGAGGGGACATTTACCAGAAAAGAGTACTCAGAAGATACCCAACGCTATATAGACGAGCATAGACGACCGCTATGAGCATGTCCTGCGACTGCTCCGGCAGAAAAAAATCTTCTGTCACAAGTCGCCCGTCACTTGCTGGAAGTTGAAGTCATTGATGCCGCAGATTTCCAAACCCAGTTGAAAGGGACAACGGCGGAAGTGGCCTGAACCATTGCTTTTTCACAGGTTGCCTGGGAAGCGAGCCATTCTGGATCAACAGGATGGCTCGGGAATCACACATCAACTCTTAATCGGTCTTTCCCCAGAATCTCCCTTTCCTGGTGATGCAGGAGCTGTTTTTGATAGAGGGAGAGGTACGCTCCATTCAGGGCAATCAGTTCATCATGGCTGCCCTGCTCAATAATACGACCCTTTTTTATCAGCAGAATTCGATTTGCTTCTCGAATGGTGGACAGACGGTGGGCGACAATAAAGCTGAATCGCCCTTTCAATACCTGATGCAGTCCCTTTTGAATCATGTGTTCTGTTTCTGGATCCACTGACGACGTGGCCTCATCCAGGATCAGGATCTGCGGATCAACCAGTATGGCCCTTGCAAAGGAGATCAATTGTTTCTGTCCGCTGGAGAGTCGTTTACCTTCTTCTCCCACCGGGGTGTCATACCCCTGTTCGAGGTTCATGATAAATGGGTGGGCATTCACAATCTCAGCTGCTTTGATGACCTGGTCATCTGACGCATCTGGATTACCAAAACGAATATTGTCCCGAATGGTCCCATCAAACAAAAAAGGGGTCTGTAGCACGATGCCAAGGTTTGACTGTAGCCAGTGCAGGCTGCGCTCCCTGTAATCTCTGTTATTGAAACAGATTTCACCGAATGTTGGCTCATAGAAACGACACAGTAGACTGACAATGGTGCTTTTCCCCGCCCCTGTATCCCCCACAAGTGCTATTGATTCCCCATGCGTCACTTTCAGGTTGAACCCTTGGAGAACAGGTTCATCGGCCTTATAAGAAAAGTCCACCTCCCGGAATTCGATGGACTCGATACGGTCTTCATAACCATCTTCGCCAGCACCATGAACGTTCCCCTGATACATCGCCATCCGCTGAATCACAGCGTCCGAATCCCGGATCTCCGCTGGTGTGTTGAGCACATTGAATATCCGATCCTGTGAAGCGATGGCAGGTTGAATCTCTCCGATGGTTCTCATCAGGAACAACAGAAATTCCGCAAAGAATCGGGCATAGACACCCATAATAATCAGAGTTCCCAGACTCATTTCCCCCACCAGCACCTCCTCAGTACCAAACCACAGCAGCAGTCCCAATCCGACGCCTGTTGTGGCAATAATCAGAGGAATGAACAGGGCTGTTTCCAGCACCCGCTTTCTAGAATAGCTGAACATTTCTGCCGACAGCTTCTCGAATTTTTCGATAAATGCCATTTCCTCAGCCAGCGAGCGGATAGTCTTCACACCGGTGATTCCTTCATTATATGCCGTCGTCAGTTTCGAATTCATCTCCATCACCTTTCGAGAGACGGCCAGTATTCTTTTCTGGAAGGCGACAATCAATATCAGTGTCAGGGGAATGGTCGTGAAGACAATCAGGGATATTTTCCAGTTGAGATAAAGCATATAGCCAATTAACCCCAGAACAAACAGGGACAGGTACAATGCCCCAGGAAGCTGCCAGGCAGCGACGATGGAGTACGTTTTAGCATCGGTTGTCATCCGTGCAAGCAGATTCCCCAAGGTATTCCGGTCAAAATAGGAAAAAGAGAGTTTCTGCAGGTGACCAAATCCCTCTTCCCTGATTCGAAACATCAACCCTTGGGAGATTCGACCGCGGGCCATGAAGTTCAAACTGACAAACAAAAGCGAAATGACAAGAATGGCAGCCAGATAGAGTATCGAGATCGCCAGGAAGTCTGCCTTTTCTCCCTGCGGAATTACGTGGTCGACCATATAACCGTTGAGTGAGAAAAAGGCGATATCCCAGACAACAAATATCATTTGAAGAATAATAGCCACCAGAAAATAGCCCTTCAGAGGTAACAGAAACCGCTGATAGAATAACTGCATGGAACCGACCGACTGTTTTGGCTGTTTTTCAGGCATGTTTTACCATTTGTGATGAGTAGTCAGTTTATGCAGGTTCAGGTGACATCTGTTGCTGGATATCCCATAGTCGCCGGTAAAACCCCTCACCGTCGACCAGCTCACCATGTGTCCCCATATCGGTAATCGTTCCATTTTCCAGCACCAGAATTTTATCGGCATTCAGGCAACAGGAGAGGCGATGGGTAATTATAATGACAGTGACGTCATCATGTTTTCGGCGCAACTCCTGAAGAATTTCCCCTTCTGTGTTTATATCCACGGCACTCAACGAATCGTCCAGGATCAGGATTGGCGGTTTCCGTATAAATGATCTTGCCAGATCCATCCGTTGCCGTTGCCCTCCAGAGAGATCAACCCCATTTTCCCCAATAACCGTATCGTACTTTTCAGGAAAATCCTGGATGGTATCGTGAATCCTTGCCGTTTCAGAAGCCGTGACCACCTCTTCATATGTGGCCACAGTGACGGCCAGCTTGATATTCGTGCGGACAGTGTCTGAAAACAGAAAAACGTCCTGCAGTGAGGTTCCAATTTGAGAGCGGACCGACTGGGGATTCAGTTCTGTCAGATTTCTTCCATCCAGCTCTATCGAACCTGTCTGGCAGGCATAGTTCGCCAACAGGAGTTCAACAATGGTTGACTTTCCACTGCCGGATGGCCCGACGATAGCCACGGTCTCTCCGGGTTCTACATGAAAGGTCACATCTTCCACCCCATTTTTTGTTCCAGGGTAACTGAAACCAACTCTCTTAAAGCAGATCCCGCCTACAAGTTGTTTTTCGCTATCTTCATTGACAGGTTCGATATCAGATGGGGTGTTCAGGATCCTGTTGATTCGAGAGATAGCGACGATCGCCCCGCCAGTCTCTCCCAATACCGAACCCAGGTTGCGCAGCGTAAAGGCTATGGCTGATGAATAGGAAAAAAACGCCACCAGCGTGCCCACACTGACATATTGGTAAATCACCATCCAGGAACCCAAAACCAGGACCAGGCCAAGTTGCAGAAACGCCAGCGTAGTCATCACACTGAAAAAACGGGCAAATGTATCAATCCGGCGAAGGGAGGCACGGTAGTAGTCCCTGCTCTTTCCAGCAAAGCGCTCCCTTTCAAATGCATGTCGCGCAAAGGCGCGCACAACTTTCATGCCTGCCAGATTTTCCTGGATGGCTGATGTCATTTCTGATTCATTTTCCTCGACCCCGATGCTCAGTCGAATCAAGTTGGGAAAATAGTAGACAACAGCCACCACCATCAACGGGCTCAATATCAGTGAAACAAGGGCCATCTTTACATCAATCGCAAACATGAAGGGGATCAGGAACAGAACCATGACAATCAACCGCCCGATTTCGGTCAGCTGATTAGATAGGAATGACTGGGCGGACGCCACATCAGAGGTGCAACGCTGTATCAAGTCCCCGGTTTTTTCAGCTGAAAAAAAGCTGTATGACAGCTTTTGGAGCTTGGAGTACAACAGGTTTCGGACGTCCCTGACAATGGATTCACTTGCCAGGCCGGAAAAGCGGAAGGTGAAATACATGAAAAAAGCAAAAAACAAGTAAAGCCCTATGATTGCCAGGGTTGCAAACCATAAGTTTTCAATCAGAGACGATTTGCCACCGATCAGGTTGATGATCCACCCAACAAGCACCGAGACATTAACCGGTTGATTCACCAATACAATGTCGATGATGTTCTTGATGACAACAGGAATCGAAAAGGAGCACGAAAAGGCCAACAAGGCCATCGCAACTGCGGTAATATACGGCCTGCGATACTGAGATACCACATCCAGAAAAGGGTTTTGCGGTCTGCTTGATTCAGTCATTAATCTGAAAATCAGTTATGACGGTCTGTCGGGCATCACTTCTCCCGACCCATCAGATTGTGGAGGAGGCCCGGGTATTTCCCTAAAAAGGACCCCCCTGAACACTCCGGACTCATACCCGGACCGTTTCTCCAGTCATCGGCACAAAGGCACTCATTCCCATCCCATTCAACTTGTCAGCCAGTGCCAGGGATTGCGATTCCTCTCCATGAACAACAGCTATATTTTTAATCTTGAGATTCGATTCGGTCAAAAATTTCAGCAATTCATTCTGATCGCCATGAGCACTCAATCCACTCATGGTCTGGATATGGGCCGCCATCGGGTATTCTTTACCCAGGATTTTC
>JAOZRE010000356.1:0-2767 GCA_029940215.1 bacterium
TGTTCAGCCGAATGATAACATGATCATTATCTACACCTCAGGGACTACAGGGACACCGAAGGGGGCCGTGATTACCCATAAGAGTCAGTTGGCCTCTGCTGCTGCCCAGGCAATTCACACCAAGATCGGACCGGATGACTGTTATCCAATGGTAATGCCTTTTAACCATGTGGGGGGTATCACCTGTGGTGTTTTAACGACATTGCTGGGAAAGGGGAAATATGTATTGATTCCCATGTTCAGCCCGGATTATGTGGTGGAGCAGCTTAAAAAATACCCGGCGACCATGGGGACTGGTGTGCCAACTATCTATACCTTGCTGATGATGACAGAGTCCTATATGGCACTGGATCACAGCAAAATGCGTGTTGCCATAATCGGAGGGTCTAATGCCGATGGGACCCTTTTAAAACAGATGAATGATACCTATCCTAATGCCAAAGTGATGAACCTGTATGGGTTGAGCGAGTCTTCAGGTACGCTGGTTATGAGCCCATGGGACTGTGATTTCGATATGACGACTCAATCCATTGGAAAACCCATCGGTGACTTTGTCGTTAAAATAATGGATGAGAATGGCAGGGAACTGCCCCAGGGTGAGATCGGGGAGCTCTGCTTCAAAGGTGATGCGGTGATCAGTGAATATTATGGCATGCCGGATAAAACAGCCGATGCGTTCAGGGATGGCTGGGTTTATACTGGTGACATGGGATACTTGAATGAAGAGGGATACATTATTCTTAAGGGGCGTAAGAAGGAGATGTATATCCAGGGGGGATTCAATGTCTATCCCGTGGAAGTGGAAAACCTGCTCGCCAGTCATCCAAAGGTCGCAATGGTTGCCGGGATCGGAGTGAAGGATGATGTGCTGGGAGAGGTGGGCCGCTACTATATCATTCCGGCGCCTGGAACCGAGCCGGCAGAGGATGAGATTAAGGAGTTCTGTAAGGAGCATCTGGCGGACTACAAGGTGCCCCGGCAGATCGTTTTTCGCCCGGAACTGCCCATGACGCCGGCAGGGAAAATCATGAAATCAGCATTGGAGAATGAAGGGTAGGGTACAGGATGGGCCATTTTAAAGGGCTCTTAGGGATCGTTTCCATGCCCCGTACCGGACAAGCCCTTTCATGACCTTGGCACAGTCCATGGGATTGTCGTAAAAGGGGATGTTGTGCCGCTTGAAGATCTCAAACATAGGTCCTTCCAGCTCATGCTCGTTGGCGCAGATTAGAGGAATGCCATATTTTTCAGGTATCTGCGCCGCCTTTTCTGCCAGTTCGATTCCCCGGATCATCTTGTCCGGCCTTAGCCGGCGTTCGAATTGGGCAAGGCGGGGCGTCATGATAATTCCATCAATGTAGTCCTGTTTGGCGACGATCTCAAGAATTTCCTGGTAGGCACTCATGTGTTTTCGGGCAATTGAATCGATAGGATTCAATGGCGGCGGGGCAAAATCATTCATCTGGGCCAGTAACTCCTTCTGTGCTTCGAGGCTCATCTCAGGTAGCTCCATCCCCATCTGTGAACAGATTTCAGCCGTGGTGACACAGAAGCCGCCGCCCGGAGAAACCACCCCGATACGGTTGGATTTAGGCAGAGGCTGATAGCAGAGTCCATACGCCACCCGGAACATCTCCATGAAATCGTTGAATCTCAACACCCCGGCCTGTCTGCAGGCTGCATCGAATATATGATCGTCGCCAGCCATGGAGGCGGTATGGGACATAACAGCCCGTGCAGATGCGTCAGACGAGCCGGCCTTGAAAAGCAGAATCGGTTTGTAAGGGGTTATCCTGCGGGCGATCTCCAGGAAACGGCGACCGTCCTTGACATCTTCGACGTAAGCCGTAATGACTTCGGTGGTTGGATTGTTTCCCAGGTACTCGAGTAGGTCGTTAAAGTCGATACAGGCCTGGTTGCCACAACTGATGAATTTACTCGCGCCAAATCCGTTTTCCGCAGCCCCGTTGTAAAAATACTCTCCCAGGGTGCCACTTTGTGAAAGAAATGTGATGGGTCCTTTTTTAAACTGCATGCCGCTGCCAAAAACGGTATTGACGTTTCCCTCAGAGCTCCAGATTCCCCAGCAGTTTGGGCCAATGAAATGAAACCCGGCGGCCTTGCTTTTTTCGGTCAGCCTCTTTTGAAGTTCGGCGCCCTCGCTGCTGATTTCAGCAAAGCCGGCTGTGATGATAATACCCCCTTTGACCCCATTTTTGATACAGTCGTCGATGACGTTTGAGATCAAAGAGGTGTTGACGACAATAATCGCCAGGTCGACGGGTTCAGGGACCTTGTCCAGGCTGGGATAACACTTGACCCCCTGGATCTCACTCTCGTTGGGGTTGATCGGGTATAGCGCGTGTCGGTAGCCTGCCAGGAGCATATTCCGCAGGGTGGAGTATCCCCAACGGTAGACACTATTGCTGGCCCCAACAATGGCTACAGAGCGGGGTTTGAATATGGCATCGAGAGATTGTATCAGGCAGTCATCCATTTCCTTTCCTGTTTCATAGGGATTGTTCCCTGATCTTTATCCAAAAATCCGCCAGGTTTAGGGAAACGAATCCGGCGTATGGGAGCTAAAAGCTAAAAGCTAAAAGCTAAAAGCTAAAAGCTAAAAGCTAAAAGCTTCTATTTCAAGTGAAGATCTGAAAGAATACCGTCGGAACCTAAAGGTGTCAAATATCTATTTTCGCTATCATTCTACCTCAACAGCTTCCTTATTATCTGCTTTAGGCATTCATTTAAAACGTCTTGAAGCATT
>JAOZRE010000356.1:2777-4971 GCA_029940215.1 bacterium
TATGATAGAGTCCGGTACCACCAAACATTTTTCGTGCAGTGACTTTGCCTTACACCGAGAATTGATCAAGAAGATGGTCAAAAAGGAGACAATGCGTCTATTTGTGGTCAAAGTATCAAATCTCCTGATGCGTCGTAATCCTCAATGGACCCATCATTGAATAAAATCCGAAAGACATCTTCATCAATCAAAAGTCCGACTCCGATAATAATTCTCTTTTCCAAAAATATTACAGAAAAACTACTATTATAAGCATCATCTGAACCTACAGAGAGCGATCCATCCAGCGACATCATTCTTACAAGACCTTCAATGCTTTTAGCTGAGTAATTGTTTTCATCATCTATAACATGATAATTCATATCTTTGTGAAACTGTACTGAACGACTAATAAAAATTGCTTCAAACATAGTGAACTCCTATTTTGAGATCTCTGTATACCGTCAACTATATCTCTTGATCAAGAATTACTGTTATCAAGGAAGAACCTCAATTTGGATAGTCCCAGTGTAGCGTGACGGAGAAATATGGTGTGGTCCAGTAAAAAAGGACACAAGGTTAAGCTGCAAAAATTCAGATTTCTTTTCAAAATCGTTTGAGCCATACCAAAATTATTTTCTGTAGTCCGTCTTTAATCTCTGTTATACAGAATTTATTACATTAAATCAGCATGGTATTGGTCACAAAACAGCAAGAGTGATTATTTCAAATTCGTGTCTCAAATCCATTGACACATTCCGTCTTGCCGGGTTCAATGTTTTTAACGGTGATACCGGAACCTACGGTCAATATGACGATAATGATATGATTTATATAAAAATCAAATACTCTTTCTAGCAGTAGCTTCCCTTGTTGACGCGCATACACGGCATCTATACAACCCCAGAGGCAGGGGATGAAACAAGCTAAGCTATTCACAAACGGGGGCAGTCAGGTTACCCGTCAAAACACCACTCTCTCATAAAAACGGACAAGGTCTCCTGCGAAACTTGACAGACAGCCTCTGGAACCTTCAAATTTTAGTAGAACATCCATTTCAAGCATGCAGCGCAACAGGCTGTCTGGATTCCAATGTTACTTTTTTTGCAAGATTTGTTACCACACCAATAACCTTACTGGCCACAACACCGGTAGAATGTTACAGTAAAGCACCTATGGAAGACATTTTCCAGGAAACCGATCTATTCGAGGGTTTGTCTACAGATCAACGTGATAAGATCATCAAAAAAGGTTTTCATCAGGTACTCAAACCCAAAAGTATTTTGTTTCAGCAGGGTGACCCGGCAGAGAGGTTTTATATGGTTAATACCGGCCGTCTGAAACTGACCAAACTCAATGAACAAGGCAAAGAAGTGATCATGCGCTATATCGGTGCCGGTGAATTGACAGCAGCGATTACCAGCCTCAAAGACTGGGAGTATCCCCTTACTGCGGAATCCGTTGAGGATACGGAGGTTACCGGTTGGGATAAGGCAGGCGTTTTAAACATGATCGAAACCTATCCCAAAATTGCAATCAATCTTCTCAATATTGTACTGACGAGGATTGACGATATTCAACATCGTTATCTTGAACTTAGCACCGAGCGGGTCGAGCAGCGCGTCGCCAGGACCCTGCTGCGCCTGATGCGAAGTGCGGGTCTTAAAAAAACCGAGGGTATTCTCATCGACCTTCCCCTGAGTCGGCAAAATATAGCTGACTTCTCCGGCACCACCCTTTTTACGGTGAGCCGTACTCTCAGCGCCTGGGAAAAGAAAGGTTGGATCAAATCAGGTCGTGAGAAGATTACAATTACCGCCCCCCACTCCCTGGTTCTGTTCTCCGAAAACGCATAGCTCCCTTCTTGCCCCTTTCCAGCTTTTTATCACTATTCCGCAAAAAAAAATCTTTGTTTGCGATAGCGCAAAGACAGCCGATCAATCGATCGTTAGTTTAGATTCAGCTCTTGTAAAAAAACTGGAACACTGCTCTTGTTATGGTCAATATTTGTTACGCGGTTCAAAAAATACCAGACCTAAAGAATTCCTAACTGGTAAGAAAATAACAAATCTCAAGCAATGCAAAAGGAAGCAATTACTTCAACTATTCTCGTTAAAGATCTTCTGGAATGCCATCCACAAACCCAACAGGTTTTTCTTGATAAAGGGTTGTTGTGTGCGGGTTGCCCCACAGAGGCTTTTCACACTCTGGCGGA
>JAOZRE010000612.1 GCA_029940215.1 bacterium
GTTAAAACCCGGGCAGTTTGAATGTCATGGTCACCTCTCCGGTTTCCTTGTCAATGCGAATCATTTGACTGTCCCCCTCGGGTTTTTCGATCTTCTTTCCGGTTGCCATTTCCAGCAGCCCGCCGATGAAATTCAGCCCGTTGTTCAACACCTCCTCGACTTTTTCAGCCGGCTGGTTTTCGAAAAGGGGGCGTTGATCATCTGCCTGTCCTTCATCAGGGGATTCGCTTAAGTTTTGGTTTCCCGTTACGGGTTCATCTTCACTGTTCTCCTCAACATCATATTCAAGCACTGGCTCATTATCCTGCAGGACCTTTGGGTTCAGGAAGTGAGGGGTATCGTCGGGGATCTCTTCGGATTCGGTATATTCGACTACCGGGTTGATCAATTCGTCTCCCATCATGGATCTCAGTTTTTCCAGCAGCTCCGCCCGTTTTTCCCGGGAGAATTCCACCGTGTCGGTTGTACCGTCGAAAACGCCCTGAAACAGGTCCGTTTTCAACTGGAGGCCGGCCATGATTCTTTCTTCGATGCTGTGCCTGGTAATCAGGTTGATCACGTTGATGCTCGACTTCTTCTGGCCGATTCGATTAACCCGTCCGATCCGCTGATTGATTTTAGCCGGATTCCAGGGCAATTCAAAGTTAATCACACAGTCAGCCGCCTGCAGGTTCAAACCGGTTCCGCCGGCGTCGGACGACAGAAAAACCCTGCAATCCGGGTTGTTCGAAAACTCATCGATCAGCGCCTGTCGTTTGGGTATGGGCACCTTTCCCGTGAGTTCGACGAAATTGATCTTTGCTTTGGACAGGTGTTTGGCGATCAGGAAGGTCATATTGGTCCATTCACTAAAAATCACCACCTTCCGGCTGTTCTGCACAACCAGGTCGTCCAGGATATCTGCGAGTTCCTGCAGTTTGGGCGAGATATTGGTTTCATGGTCAATCAGGTAGGTTGAGTTACAGACCATGCGCATCATCAGCAGAAGCCGCTGCATCCGCTGGACATCCATCGGCGTCAGGAATTTCTTGCTCAGGATCGGCACCAGCGACTGGTAATAAGCCGCGTGGATCTCCTGTTGTTTGGGATGCAGGTCGATATAGTAGTTGTTTTCAATCTGTTCCGGCAGGTCTTTGAGTACCTCCTCTTTGCGGCGCCTGATGACGATCGGCTTCAGTCTTTCGTGAAGCTCGTTCAGGTTTTTGTAGCCGAGAATGTTGCCCTTTTTTTTCGGGCTGAGCATGAAATAGTCAGCTGCAAACTGCCATAACGGCGACAGCAGTTTCGGATCCAGGAACTGGATGATGGAATACACGTCCTCCAGCTTGTTCTCCAGCGGCGTTCCGGTCAGCACGATCCCGTGTTTTTTGGAGATCAGCTTCATCGCT
>JAOZRE010000357.1 GCA_029940215.1 bacterium
CTGTAGTAGTATTTTGATTATCAAGTTTTAAGAAGTGCCAAAAAAACCTCTACTAAAAATTTTTCTTCCCTTGACAACATAAAGTAGAAAGTTGTACTTAGCGATAAAAAACACAGTACAGCAACTCATGTTTTCGATTTAAGGCAGGTATTTAATGAATAAATACAGTGTAAAGACGAATTATTTTTCCGCTCCAGATTTGGGGCCTTTTATTCTTGTCACTCATTTTATAAGGAGATTTTCTCATGTTATCAAAAATCTGGAAAAATCGACTCGAGTTTTATCCCTATTTTGCGATTTTTCTTTTCTGGTTTCTGGGTTCTTTTGTCCCCTCGTTTAAGGTAATGAATCGACCAGGTATTATCTTGCTGGGATTCGTTACGATTCCTTCGGTTGTATTGATTTCTGCAGCAGCTATCAAAACGTACAGGGAGCTGTCTGATAACTAAACCCCAAGGAGAATATAAACAATGAATAAATCAGTCTCAAAATCTGCCAAGGCCGTTGGTATCACTGAGAAAATGGCAATTAGTATCGCCTATGTATTGCTGGTGCTGGTCATATTGTTCTCAACCTGGCTGCACCATATTCATCCTGAGGTTCTGCGCGTACCTGACGTAATGAATGTTTCCGCCTGGCAGAATCCAACCTTTGAGGAAACCCTGATTTACAAACAGATGACACCGGCTCAACGCGATAAAATCAGGGCGGAAGGAGTGACTGACGGAGTTGATCTTTACACGGTGTTTTCCAATGATATTTTCATGATGTTGTTGGGACTGCTCTGCTTTTTCCATATGACCCGGCACTATTCAGCATGGCTGGCATCGTGTTTTTTTATTGGTTCCTTCGTATTCACAGGCTTGGAAGAGTCTGTCTGGATTATTGGGGGTAGGATCTTAGGGGGAACCTTCTCTGTCCCGGCAGGAGGCCTATTTACCGGGACATATTGGTTTGCCAAAGGCGGCTTCTGGTTTTTTGAAACTCCAATTACGGCTTGTATCGGTTGGTTTATTTTTGCCCACACTTGTGTTTTTGCGGTGGGCAAACTCTTCCCGAATCTTTCGCTTTTGCCACGTGCTTCCATAGGAGGTTTAATTGCCATGGGTCTTGACCTCTGGACCGATCCGGTTCAGACGGCTCCTGAACTAATGAACTGGATCTGGGCCAGTGGGGATGCACTTATTATCCTTGGTATCCCATTTTACAACTTTTTTGGTTGGTTTCTGATGATATTTCTTTTCCACATCGCCTGGGACAACTTACCTCGGATGGAAGAAAAATGGGGACGCAACAGAACCACTTCGATCTTTTTTATATTTTGTATTTGCGGGGGTTTTTTCATGGCAGCTTTTCTGCTGATCGTATCAATTTTAGGGATTGGCAGTCTACTCTCACTGTTGGGCGTAACAGAGGCTGTGCATTTTCCAAGCGGCTGGTAATGGAGGAAACTATATGAAAACGAAGGATATATCAAAAGATATCGATCCGGGCAGAGGGGCAAGTATCTATATGGTGGGGTTACTTGTACTGAATTTTGCGGCCATAAGCTGGCTTTTCCTGTCTGGTCCCGATGCTATGCAGGCACTTGCGAGAGAGTCTGCGTTGTTGGAGATCTGTGTCGGTATTTTTGTGCTGGAGTTGATGGTTTATGTAATCTGGAGCGGTGTGATAAGCCTTGGATGGGGACGTATGATGCTTCTGGTGGTTGTGACCTTTGTTGTGACGTTTCTGGCAGAGGCGAGTGGTGTGAATTTTGGCTGGGTCTTTGGACATTACTATTATTCTGATATGCTGGGATTTAAGGTCTGGGGTGTTCCGCTACTGGTGGCTCTGGCCTGGGAGCCGATTATTTTCGCCTCTTATCGCATGGCGAAATTCCTCTTGCCTGCTGAACTTGAGGAGTCGGGCAGTACTGCAAAAAAGGTGGTTTCCTGGATTTGTCTGGCATTGATTGGTGCGCTTGCCACCACACACTGGGATATGATGCTGGATCCTTTTGCTGTTAAACAAGGATGGTGGGTCTGGCCCGGTGGTGGGCCCTATGTGCCTTATCTTGACAACGGTGTCCCCATCAGCAATTTTGTTGGCTGGTTTAAAGTGGCATTTGTCTGCCAGTTATTTATTCATTTTATTTATACTCGTGGCCCAAAACCACGGCAGTCGGTTCATCTTAACGTATACGGGCCTTTGATGCTTTATTTTTTGTTATTTATGAACTCGATTACCATAACGGTGATTTTTCTTGAGCGACTGGACATCTGTATGATTGGTGTTATGGGAATGGGCACATTGACGTTTATTTTTGCAGCAAAAGCCTTCCTTTTGAAACAAGGATTTGAACAATCTCCTGGAGTTAAATGGCTGCAGAAAGGGCGCTGACTCTTTTGCGAATTAGATGTTTTTTTCAAGCGATTTTCTAACAGGTTCTTCGAACCGTTTTTTTTTGAAGAACCGACAACTTGCTTTTATAATGGAGATCCAAGGTGACACATCCCAGAATACATGCGAAGAAATTTCCAGACAAACCCGCTTACATTATGGCCAAAACAGGTGAAATTGTCACCTTTGGACAGTTGGAAGAAAGGGCAAACCAATGTTCCCGATATTTCAGGAATGTAGGGCTGAAAAAAGGAGATCGAATCGCTCTGTTAATGGAAAATAATATCCATCTCATGGAAATAATCCATGCCGCTCTTGTGGCTGGCCTTCACTATGTAACCATCAGTACCCATTTCACCGTATCTGAAATTGAGTACATCATCAATGATTCAGAAGCAACGTTATTCATTACATCAAAAAAGATGAGCGATATCGCCGTTGAGCTGATTAAAAAAACTCCGGGTGTGAAACACAGGCTGATGATTGATGGTTCAATATCCGGATATGAAGTATATGAGGCAAAAGTGGCGGAATTTCCTGTAACCCCGATACCGGAAGATACCGAGGGCAGGGATATGCTCTATTCTTCCGGGACAACTGGTCGACCCAAGGGTGTTGTCTCTAAGGTGGAAGAGTTGCCCTTTGGCGAAATCCATCCGTCGATTCAGATTATGATCGGTATCTGCGGGTTGGGTCCTGAGACGGTCTATCTGTCTCCTGCTCCACTTTATCACGCGGCCCCTCTCCGTTTTTGTCTGTGGACCATGCGAGTTGGAGGAACCGTGGTGATTATGGATCAATTTGATGCAGAGCAGGCTTTATCTGATATTGAAAAATACAAAATTACGCACAGCCAGTGGGTGCCTACGATGTTCATTCGGATGCTGAAACTTCCGGGCAGTATTCGGGAAAAATATGATGTATCGAGTTTGACACTTGCGATCCATGCGGCAGCTCCCTGCCCAATCGAAGTAAAGGAGAGGATGATCGAATGGTGGGGACCTATCCTGTTTGAATACTATAGTGGCACGGAAGGGAACACTTTCACGGCAATCGGTTCAGAGGACTGGCTCAAACACAAAGGATCGGTTGGTATTTGCTTCGTCGGAAAACTTCATATTCTTGATGAGAACCAAAACGAACTTCCCCCGGGTGTGCCTGGTGATATCTATGCGGAAGAAGGAAACGAATTTGAATACCATAAAGATCCGGAAAAAACAGCCTCTTCCAGAACATCAAAAGGCTGGAACAGTATCGGCGATATCGGGTATCTGGATAAAGAGGGGTATCTCTATCTAACTGACAGAAAAGCGAATATGATCATTTCCGGTGGGGTCAATATCTATCCTCAGGAAGCAGAAAATGTATTGGCCATGCATCCTAAAATATATGACGTTGCCATATTCGGGATCCCTAATGAGGAATTTGGAGAAGAGGTCAAAGCTGTTGTTCAGCCAATGGATATAAACGATGCCGGACCTGATCTGGAGCAGGAACTGATTCAGTACTGTCAACAGAAACTATCAAAAATCAAATCTCCGAGGAGTGTCGATTTCCAGCTTGAACTACCCAGGACCGCTACCGGAAAATTACTGAAACGACAATTAAAAGCAAAATTCTGGCCCGATAAAAGCAAACAATAAACATGGCATGGGACTGTCAAGCAGGTGGTCTCAACCTCAATAAGGAGAGGTTGAGACCACCTGCTTGACAGTAAATAGTAGATAGTTGTACTTTATACTTTCAGCAGTAATGTGGTGAGGTGCAACAACCCGAGCGTTTCCTCTCCCCTGTCCGTTATCATACGAATAGTTGGAAAGCTTGGGGAACGTAGGCATGGGCAAAAAACTTGAACTAATCAGAGGAGATAGAGATGGCATCAATTTATACTGATGAATGGTACCAGGGAATTTTGGAGTTAGCCAATAGCCGGCAGGATCTGGCTGAAAAAATTCCCAAAGGAGATTGGAATGTAGCGGTGGAACTAGTAGGAGACAGTATTTCGCCTTATATCCCGGACGGCAGCGTAAAAAACTGGTACATCAAGTTAATTAATGGCAAGATGATTGAGTTCCGTGAGGAAGCAGACAAGATTTCCGGCAAGGGTCTGCAATATCGTTTTTCCGGTCCTGCCCATATTTTCGAAGGAGTGGCCGCCGGTGTCGTTGACCCTGTGGAAGTTGGACTGAACGGGACCTTGACCGTAAAAGGGGACATGAGGCTTTTAATGCAATATGCTGAATTGACCCTGGTAATTTTCGAGGTCTATTCACAGAACAACATCACCGAATGGCCGAATGGGATACCACCATACAATTAAGTTTATGTCACATGACTTGAAATGGACACGATACGCTTTATTTATCCATTATTCCAAACTCATGGAAATATCTCATGTTTGTGGTTTTTCTTTTGCGGGATTTTTTCTGTTATTTAAATGGCTTGGAGATTTATTTTATGAAAAATGATACTTATGATGCCATTATAATCGGAGCCGGACATAACGGCATGGCTTTAGCAAATTATCTCGGACTCAGTGGCTGGAAAGTTCTGATTCTGGAGAGACGCCTGGAAGAGGGGGGT
>JAOZRE010000055.1 GCA_029940215.1 bacterium
AGAAAAAGAGGACAGATTTATTTTTTGCTTTTTGGTCTTCCTTGCCCGCGCCATTCGACTCTTAGTCCTAATTTTTGTTCCACTTGATCAACAAACTTTTCGGATCCAGTTAGCTGCCCACGTTGAACTGCCTGGCGTATTTGTTTTCGTTCATTGTCATCCTCGGACTGTTGAACAAATTCCCGATACCGGCGTTGCTGAGTCTGTAATTTCTCTCCCAGGCTTTGGAAAAAAGGGTCCATATCAACGAGCCTGTTTTCTCTCAACCCGGTTTTCTCTTGATAGCTTGACCATTCATATGCCTCAGGAACGTCAACCATTTTTGCACGAACCGGGTTTCTTTCGATATATCGACAGCATGTCAGGAAATATAATTCACTTTGAACCGGACTTGATTTGAAACGCCCTTCCCATAGTGTTCCGGTTCGTCCATATAGTTTGTTGATATATCGGGTTTGGCGTCCTGCAATAAATTTCATAAAGCGTCCCAAACCTCCACTTTGCTCTCCGGGGTTAAGGAGTAGATGAACATGGTTGGTCATTAAACAATAAGAATAAATCTGAACATCAAAAAGTTGTTTGGCTTCCAGCAGATTGTTCAGATAATACTGATAATCCCTTTTTCCTGTAAAAACCACCTGCTTATTATGTCCCCTCTGTAGAACATGATGGGGAAAATTGGGAACTATCACCCTGGCTTGTCGCGACATTGGATTCCTTATGAAGGATGGCGTTGATATCTGGGAAATCTATAACGCATTAAAATAAATCTGTCCCCTTTTATTTTGTCCCCTTTTATTTTTTCAGTGCGGGAAGCCAGATGAGGCGGGTGGTGAGGTTGCGCCCCGGCGTCTGCCGGGATACTGCTGGTTAAATGAATGTGACAGGGTCTCTGCGGGCTTGAAAGTTTCTGCTCACCCAGTTGGCGATCTTGTTTACCATCGGATCATCCACCACCCTTGCTCCGGTCGAGCAATTCTTCACGCAGGCGTTGCATAAAATACAGGCGATATTATCGGTTATAACAGCCTCTTCGACGGTGATAGCTCCGACAGGACAAACCGTTGCGCATTCGCCGCACAGGATGCAATCTTCCACCAGGGTTGTCGCGGCCATGGCTTCCATTGGACTTCTGTCGCGATCAATGTAGGGTGTGTTCCCAGGGGGAGTGATCGAGGAGGCTTCATCTATGGATTTCAGATCGTTAAATTTCGCCCTTATCTTCGATCCAAACTCTTTTGCGGCTTTCATATCATCGGTGTCAGGTCGACCGTTTGCGAGTGGCCTGTCCTCGTTGGCAAAAGAATGCTCTCCGACAAAGGCTCCGCCGGCAATCGGCAGAAAGCCCATCTCCCGGGTCAGATCGTTCAGTTCAAGTAGTGCATCCTCGAAGTCTCTGTTGCCATACATCACAACAATGACCGCGGGGGTCTTGTCAGCTCTGAGCTGCTGCAGTCTGGGAATGGCTGTTTTGGAAACCCTGCCTTCGTAGACGGGTACTCCGAAAATCACCAGTTCATTTTGTATGTCAGCCGGTTTCAGTGTATCCGTTGCTGGTAGTGTCAGGTCAATCTGTTCGATGCTGTTGGCACCGAGGCCCTCGGCGATTCCGTTAAGGACTTTTCTGGTTGTGCCTGTTGGAGAAAAGTAGGCAAGTTTTACAGTATCAATATTCACGGTTATGCTCCCTGCTAAAGATTATAGGTTAAGTTCCCGATCTTTCCGTTCATCTTCCCTGTTGATAGCTTATTTCATAACGTTGAGATGATAGAGTCTATGAGGCTGCAAAGTCAAGAGCCGTGACCTGCCAGTATTGCTGCAAATCCAGACTATCGAAACGGAACTGTCATAGAACCAGGCATACCCTGCTTGAGGCCTTAGTTAAAATGACGGCGAAGCACCTCGATATACGCTTCAGGTTCGTTCAGATAGGGAAAATGCCCTACCCCGCTCAAGGTTTTGACGCTGGCAATGGGATAGGTCTGTTTCAGCATTTTTCTGAGTGCGGGTTCCACCAGGGGGTCGTTATCAGCTTCGATAATTAATACCGGGATTCCCAGCTTTTCCAGATCTGCTGGCTCAAACGGATCTATCACACAGTGAAACCTGGCGACAAACTGATCCTTAGTCATCATGCCGTAAGACTGTTCCATCATGTAGGCCTTGACCAGTTCCGAATTGCCGGAAGCAGGGTAAAGGGCTTTCTCAGTGTTTTCCCTCAATACACCCATCACCGCCCACCCGGGTATGACAGGTAATAGTGAACCGATAGTCTTGTTTTTCTCTGCAATTAGTTTGTTTGGTGGAAAGGTATTGGCAAATACGGCCTTATTAACTTTTTCAGGATGGTGTGCGACCAGATATTGGGTGAAATACCCGCCCAGAGAACTCCCCACAAGATTCACTCGATCTACCTGCTCCTTTTTCAAGATCTGGATGATCCCGGCAGCCATCCCTTCTAGATTATCAATGGGGGGATAGGTGACTGTTATGATTCGGTAGCTGTCTTTTAGCGCTAAAATCTGTTGCCACCAGATGTCATAACCACCGGTCATACCGTGCAGGAACAGGATGGTCTCAGTTCCGGATCCCGTTGAAAGATATTTCCAGGCAGCACCCTCAATTTCAACTGTTTGAGCGGGATATTCCGTTCGAAATGCGTTCAGAGAGGATGAAACGTCCGGTTCAACAGCCTTGTATATTTCCTGAAAACCAGGGCCGGAAGATTGGTAATTGTAAACGATCACTAAAAGCAGGCACAAAATCGCCAGGCCAATATAGATTTTTTTCTTCATGACAATACCTTTATAAACTGTCTATTTGCTGAATTTCAGAGACCTTGCCATTTTAGATAGAAATTCAATGGGGGTATCCTTCGCGTTTGAGAAAATGGCTCCTATCAGTTTATTGTCTTTTATTGCATAAACAGAGACGGTTACAAGATTCATTGATTGATATCTCCAATTCAATTCGGAGTAGCCCGCCTTCGTTCCGTCTTCAAGAACGATGCTCTCCTTTTTCCTGATTGTAAAGTTGGCCGCACCTGGGAAAGTCTTCAATAAGCCGATGGTGTAGTTTTCAGCTGTCTCCAGTGTCAGCCCTGGAGGGATATCGTCTGCCAGTATAGCAAAGGTTGGCAGCCCTGTAATATGTTTTCGGGTGTATACAACCGGGGGGAAGACAACTGCTTCGATGTTAAACCGCTCCGCGTCATATTTAATTGAAAGCCCCAGTTCCTTATTGACATACTCTTGGACAGTCGCCTCTTTTGGTTCGGCGGATGCAGTCTTGTCGCCTTTTTTGTATTCGTAGTAAGGAATTGTTTGCCATAGCTTTACTATAGATTGCAGTGATTTTTCGTGATGGTCATTTTCCGGTATCGGTTTATCCGACTTGATGGCGGGTAATATATAATTGTGCAGCAGATTGAGTGGGGTAAAAGAACTACTTCCTTGCAGGTAGCTTGTGAAAACGATCACCAACTTTTTTTCAGGGTGTACCATGATGTACTGTCCCTGGTATCCAAGGGCTGTATATAGACCTGGTCCAGCAATCCACCACTGATAGCCATATCCCGGTAGCGTTGATGTGGAGATATGCTGACGAGTTGATTTTTTAACCCATTCAGATGAGACAATCTGCTTTCCATTCCACATGCCCTTATTCAGGAACAGCTGTCCAATCCTGGCCATATCGCGTGGCTTCATTCTTATTTCACTGTATCCGATGGTGATACCCTGGCGGTTTTCCGGCCAGGTAATATGGGTTATGCCCAGGGGACCGAACAGGTGTTTTTTAGCAAACTCAAGTGTGGTGATACCGGTTGATTGCTGAATGATAGCTGAGAGCAGAAAACTGGCCCCATTACAGTATTCAAAACTCGAGCCTGGAGGCTCACTCATCGGAAGATCCAGCATAAACTGGATCCAGTCATCGCTGGAAACCATGTCGTATAGACCACGCCATTCATAAAGGTATGAGTCCCGGCATTTCAATCCGGCGGACATGGTCAGGAGGTGATCCAGGGTCATGATTTTTTTATCTTCAGTCAGGTTCTTGAAGCGCCTATTCGGGAAAAAGCTTAGAACGGTTTGGTCCACCCCTTTAATGTACCCCTTGTCGATTGCTATACCGACAAGGGCTGAGACGATGCTTTTCGTACATGAGTATATGATATGGCTGGTATCGACGGTCTGTGTGTGGTTGTATGCGTCCAGCACCAGATATCCGTTCCGGACGATTGCAATACTGTCGATTAACATTTCGCTTTTCCAGACCAGGTCCACCATTTCTGCCAGTTCTTTTGAACTCATGCCCTGGCTTTCCGGTGAGGCTGTTTTCCAGGTGCTGGTGTGCCAATTGCTGTTTGTGAGGTTATTTTCAGCCGAGTTCGCAGTAGTAGTGAAATTTGAAACGATCAGACCGATCAGGAAAAAAATGATAAATCCGATCGCTGATTTTGCTTTTAAACCCATATGATCCTCACCTGATTGGTTTCCCTGCCCGGGACTTCAGTTTACCAGGGATAATTAAACATGATGGTGCTCTGGTGTCCTTCATCACCGAATGCGATATCAGCGCGGTAAACAAATCCGGAGGCTGACACCATCCTGAACCCGGCACCGGTGGATGATCGAGATTCCTTCCACAGGTCTGCCTTGACTTCAGCAACGCTGCCGATCTCGTGAAACATCGCCAGTTGAAAGCCTGTGGCGATATCCTTCCAGATCCAGAAATCAAACGGTACCACATTGGTCGCGAAGTTCCATCTGAATTCAGTGCCGATATATGCCATATGTGCTCCCTTGAACCGACCCATGGGGTAAGCTCTGAGTTCATCATCTCCGCCCAGTGAGGATGCGGTTCCATAGGTTCGTTCTGTCACATATGTATCAACCAGGTTCTGCTCGCTGGTGCTGCACGCATCATAGGAAATGCAGTTCAGCCCCAGCTCCTGGATAATATGATCAGGGTTGTTATCTCCCTTGTCTGTGACAACGGCTTCGGAGGTTTGAATATTGAAGGCCCAGGTGTGGGATTGGCCAATGGGGATATAGGCACTGGCTCCCAGGTTGATGACAAAGTACTCAGCAGATCTTTGATTGGACCGGGGGGAGTTGCTTCGTTTTGCCATAAACCGAAATCCCTTTAAGGGATCCTGCCTGTCGTCCGTGTAATCCACAACCATCGACAACGCCATCCGCTCTCCCTTTTCCGGATCCGGATCGTTGATTTCGAATAGCAGATCTCCATCCTCGTCGAAGATTTTATCCATGGTAATCTCCTGGAGGTTGTATTCGTAGATAAACTCCAGTTGCCTGTCAAACAGAGACAGGGTTGTATCAAAAGATCGGGCCTTGCGGTTTTTAGCATTCAGAATCTGAAACTCATCGTCTCCGTTTGCCATACCCCTGTTTTTGTAACTGTTCATTTGCGCGGACATATCAGCCACAAAAATATCAAAAAACAGGGTTTCATCGATCAGGTGCAGGTCCATCAATCCGCCGAACATGCCTTCAATATCTCCTGAAGCATACATCACAAAGATGTCAGTATTCGTATCGAACATGTTGGCGCCCAGGCCAGTGATCATTAAACCGGATCCGATACCCGGCAGTGAGTATGGCATGGGCAGCAGGAGATAAGCAGATTCTGAAGCAAATTGGGGCTTTCTTCTGTCAACAGCAGTGGCGGATTGAGCGAAGAGTAAAAAACAGGCCGCTGCAAACAGTATCTGTGTAAATGTCTTTATCATAGCAGATTGCTTAAGGGTCAGTTGTCTGAAAGTGTTCCGAATGCTGACCCGTTATCCAGAATCCGAAAGTGAAGGAAGTATCATAGCACTGCCAACCGTTGAAGAGCAAGTTCGGCGGGCAGCCATTGAATTGAAAATACCGTTTGAACTGGAAATGAAAACGCCGGGGTGATATTTGGCGGGATATTGTTGATGAACAGCTTTTTTAGCAGTCTCCCATCTGATATTCTTAATTAGTGACAATTATCTTTCATGTAAGGCCTGATTTCTGATAGGATGGACAGGTAGCCCACAACAAATCAGGATGTTCGGCAATTCCAACGTGAACAGCGAATCGTCCGGGCAAAAGACTCAATAACAACGGACATTCCTTCGGAGACGGTTAAATGAAATTTGAAGAAACAGGCTTGAATCCAGCCATTATCAAGGGGTTACACGGCCTCGGCTTTGAGCACACCATGCCTGTTCAGGAGAAGGTGATCGAGGCGATGCTGCAGAGTCAATCCGACCTGATTGGCATTGCCCAGACAGGAACCGGGAAAACAGCAGCGTATGGCCTGCCGATCATTCACTTGGTGGAACCCAAACAAAAAAAAGTTCAGGCCCTGATTCTGACTCCAACGCGGGAGCTTTGTATTCAGGTAGCTGACGATCTGAAAAAGTTTGCAAAGTATATGAAAGGGATCGGGATCGTGCCTGTTTATGGTGGCGCCCGCATCGATGGCCAGATTCACGAACTTCAAAAAGGGGCTCACATTGTTGTGGGAACCCCGGGTAGGCTGGGAGACCTGATTCGACGCAGAAAACTTGATATCAGCTCGATTACCACGATCGTACTGGATGAAGCTGATGAGATGCTCAGTATGGGCTTTAAGGATGAGCTGGACGCCATCCTGACGGTGACCCCTTCCACCCGCCAGACCCTGCTCTTTTCTGCTACCATGCCCAGAGAGATTGCTGAGATTGCGGAAAAACAGATGCATGATCCCGTTGAGATCGTGATTGGCAGGCGTAATATGGGCTCTGACGATGTCAAACATTACCAGTACATGGTCAATGCCAGTGATCGATACAAAGCGTTGAAGCGTATCGCCGATATCAATCCGGATATCTACGGTATTGTGTTCTGTCGTACCCGCAGAGAGACCAAAGAGGTGGCGGACAAGCTTATAGCAGACGGTTACAACGCGGACTCCCTGCACGGCGATCTTTCACAGGTTCAACGGGATCACGTCATGAAACGGTTCCGCAGTAAAAACCTGCAAATGCTGGTTGCTACGGATGTGGCTGCCCGGGGGATCGATGTTAATGACCTGACCCATATTATTAATTACAACCTGCCAGATGAAGCCGAAACCTATATCCATCGCAGCGGTCGTACCGGAAGAGCAGGAAAAAAAGGGGCCTGTTTGTCCATTATCCATAGTCGCGAAAAGGGGAAGATCAAGAACATCGAAAGAAAAATCCAGAAACCCATTAAGCCCGTATTGATACCATCCGGTGAAGAGATTTGCCAGAAGCAGCTGTTTAACATGATCGATAAAATGGAGAAGGTCGCTGTTGATGAAACCAAGATCGAACCGTTTATGGCGGTCATCTATAAAAAACTGGAGTGGCTGTCGCGGGAAGAGTTGATCAAACACTTTGTCTCCCTGGAGTTTAATCGATTTCTGACTTATTATAAGGATGCCCCTGATCTGAATGTCAAACGGAAAGGGAAGAAAGAAAGAACAGAATTTCAAACGAGAGAAAGAAGACCGAGATCTGAATTTCAAGAGAGAGAAAGAATACCGCGATCCAGCCGTGACGAACCGGGTGAATTTACCCGCTTTTTCATCAGTGTCGGCTCGCTGAATGGTGTGGATCCATCCAGTCTGATCGGTCTGATTAATCAAACCACCCGAAAGCGGGATATTGAAATTGGTAAGATTGAAATCATGAAGAATTTCTCATTCTTCGAGGTGGACAGCAAGTTTACCGAACGACTCATCAGCCAGTTTGAGAATACCGAATATAAAGGCAATAATGTGGTGGTGGAAGTCGCCCAGGACAAGCCGGCGACCAGTGTCCGCAAGAATAAGAAAAAGGAAAAGAAGGAAAAAAAGGGCTACGCCCTGAAAACCAAAAAGACAAAACCTAAAAAGAGGGCAAAGAGCTAAAAAGGCGATTCAAAATCGATTCTTTTCTTAATCCGTTGCTGCAGCTCTGCGACGGCCTTATCGGCATCCTGGATGACAGGATAAATGGCCTTCTCCGGGCAAGTAGAGACACAAAGGCCACATCCCTTGCATAGGTCGTCATTTCTGATGATACGGCCATTCTGATTTGAGAGTGCACCCATAAAGCAGGAATCTACGCAAGTCTCACAAAGCGTACACACCTGATGATCCGTTCGTATTTCCAGACCCTCCAGCCGCACAATTCTGCCCGCAACATCATCGGGTAGATATTTTCCTGAATTCAGGACCGTACAGCAGCAACGGCAGCAGAAGCAAACCGCAAGGAGCCTGCCACGGTCCCTGACACCCCAGATCAGGTTATCCACTTTGACCCGGCCGATCATCGGTACCAGGCCATCTTCGACACACGATCGCATATGCTTGATGGCTTCATTTTTGCTGACATGAGTCGCTATTCGGGGGTCAATCTCTTCCGTGCCGGCACCCAGTTGAATACAGCCTGCCTCAATCGAGTGGTTTTCACACTTTCGTTCATCCCTGCAGGTGCAGCGCTTGATAATAACACGATGCGCCGAGCGATTAATCAATTCTTCAAGAACTAGTGTCGGCAGGTAAGTGCTGTCAGCTCCTGAGATTTCCGTGTTGATGGGGATATGGGTCACATTGAAGTTTTTTTCGGACATCAGGGGCAGTGCCAGTTTTGCAACCAGCCCTCCAACAATTGGCCACTGCGTTGCCATGGCGCTTTTCCATGTGACAGGCCATATTTTTGCAAGGACATAAAGCCACCACTCCGGTCTTCGCGACATTTTCAGTATCCGTTTAATTTATGGGGAAACGCATCTGCTCGGATTAAACAGGCAGTTTGAAGCGTTACCTCTACCCTCTTGTTTCTACCCGTCATTCTGCCTCGAACAACATGATCACCGCATGACTGTTATTAAAGGAAATTGATGGCCAGGTCAAGTTTATTGAATTCCGGGGGGAGTTAGGCTGATTGATCAGCAGTTTTGTGGGGCGGCAGCATAACGGCCTTTATAAAACCATTTTCCTGAAAGCAAGGTGCTACCTGGAGAAGCAAAGGGGGTGAAGATGATAAAATAGAGCAATTGCTCTATTAAAAACTTTAGTCCTATCCCTGTACCTATCACACAGACCTGACAACAAGGAGACAATGACGTCCATACCAGAAGGACTCGAACCGTACGCTGCACAACTTGGATATCCGACATCGGAAACGCTTGGACAGCTGCTCGCTTTGCTATTTGACACCGAAGAAAAAGTAAAAATTGCTATTGCAATGCCAGGTAGCGCTCCCGAATTAGCCAAGAAGACTGGCAATTCCATTGAAACAACCGAGCAGATGCTTGGGGAGTTGCATCATAATGGCGCCATTAACAAAAAGATGTATGATCAGAGCCGTTATCGGTTGTTTCCTGGAATGATAGAGCTTCGGGATGCATCAGCCTTGACCCCCGGGATCAGCGGGGAAATGATACAGCTCTGGGACGATCTGGTTAGAAAAGAGATGCCGGCGATTGTTCCACAATTGGAGGAGATGGGACTTCCGCCAATGATGCGGGTGATTCCCATTGAAGAAGCGGTGGAATCAAAGAATCTGGTATTGGATATCGATTCAGCCAGACAGATTGTCCAGGGGGCGGAACTGGTTGTGGCCATTCCCTGTGTTTGCAGAAAAACAGCGCGTGAGGTTGGCCGAGGGGCCGATTGCCCTGATCTCATCCGAACCACTCAAGAAATTGATCGGGCTACCGGAATCCCACACCCATTTCTATTCGATGATGATTGGCTACCCCAAATACCGCTACCACCGACTTCCGGAGAGAAACCAGCCCAAGGTTCACTGGAAATAGATCAATTACATTCAAGGTAACATACAGAATCTAGGTAAAAAACAAGATTACCTGATTGGCGGAGTTGAAAGAACTGCTGTATACTGTGAGACAGGGCATACTTAATAGACAGCGGTTTTAACTCAAAACAAATACTCAGCTCAGCAAATGGAACAAAAAAAGGGACAGGCAGCTAACCTGCTGGAAGCCAGCTCTCAGGACTTCAGCATTTCGATACGGGGTAAGATGGGAGCAGACGGAACCTGGCAATGTGCCGTGATCAGTAATGAGGTCATATTGTCTGATGAACCCCCCATTGATTTTTCCGTTACCATGGAAGTGGATCGGCGCTTCGAACAAACCGAATATGTGTACAGTTTTACTGATGCGTTTAGACATTTTGATCAATCAGAATGGTTTCTGTGCCGTCCATTGAAGTTACATAAAGATTTCGCAGCGTTTGTTCTTGAGGCCTTTGAACAACGGATGGAGGAGTACGCAGAACAGAACCCTGGAGAATCACCGACGGTGGAATTTATTCGAAAAAGTCGAATAGACGAATGGCGGGCCAAGGCTGCGGCCTCTCTAGCTGATGGACCCTAGTGGTCTGTATCAAATAGATTGACCATTAATATCAAAGTCTGTTCAAAAGCTCGTCGAGGGGATTCTGTTGGTTCAATTCAGAAAGCCCTTTACCCCATCGACGATAAACTGAATGGCGAGTGATGCCAGTAAAACGCCCAGCAACCTTTTCAGGATGTTGTTCCCGGTTCGACCGATGATTCGAATAATGGAGCTTGACAGTAACAGGCTGATCAGCATGATGGTGAAGATTGAAATAACGGCAGCCACGAGTGGCAGAAAACTCCCACCCTGATCGCGCGCATCCGAAAACAGCAGCACGGTTAAGGTCAGACATCCCGGCCCGGCTATCATGGGGATAGTCAATGGAAAGACAGAAATATCCTCAAATAGTTCATTCCTGCTATCTTCCTTCAGAGCATCCGGTTTCGTGATCATTCCGAAGGCCGTATAGAATATTAAAAGCCCCCCTGCGATCTTGAACGACTCCATCTCGATACCGAGAGCCGTCAACAGGTTGACGCCCCAGAATGCAAAAATCAGCACCAGCAGGGTAGAAAGCAGTACCGCGCGCACCGCCATTGTCCTGCCGTATGCGACTGTTTTTCCTGCTATGAGTGCATTGAAAATTAGCGAGATCCCTATGGGGTCAACCATAACGAAATAGGCGAGAAAAGCGTTAATAAAACTATCCACAGCAGTACCCTTTGTATGTTATCGTGTAATCTGTTTTAATAACCCGCTGCCAGGAGCTGCAACAGGTAATAACCTAACGGAATAAAAATGGCGGGCAGCATGTTCCCTACCCGTATCTTGACAACTCCCAGCAGGTTGATTCCAATCGCCGCAATCAGCAGGCCCCCGGTTGCCGACATCTGGGAAATAACCGTGGCCACCAGATAAGGCTTTATCAACCCGGCGGTCAGGGTCAGGAATCCCTGGTAGATGAAAACCGGGACCGCAGAGAACAGCACGCCAATTCCCATCGACGATGTGAAGATCACAGCAGTAATCCCATCCAGTGCCGACTTGGCGAAAAGTGTCTGGTGGTTACCGGTCAAACCACTTTCAAAGGAGCCGACAATGGCCATGGAACCGACACAATAGACCAGACTGGCCGTCACAAATCCCTTGGAAAAGGAACCGCTTTCCCCTGACAACTTGCCTTCCAACCACTGGCCCAGTCGTTCAAGTCTGTCCTCGATCCCGATAAATTCTCCCAGGATGCTTCCCAGCGCCAGGCTGATGATAATTACCAGAAGATCGTTTGATTGAAAAGCCCCTTTCAGGCCAATCAGAATCACGGCCAGGGCGACCGCCTGCATTACGGTTTTTTTGTATCCCTCGGGAATTCCTTTCTTGAACAGCAGCCCCAAAAGGCTGCCCGCAATAATTGAGATGGCGTTGACGATGGTACCGGTCACAGGTCTTCCTCTATTGGGTTTATACTTACGAATGAGAATGGGTGAATGATACCATTTCTCTGATTTCATGTCATGTATTCTAACGTAATTCTATCAGCAACTCTGGCATGGGGAAGATGACCTTCGGCAACAAAAGAACAGATGCTGAGTTTTTTAATGGGGTTACTCCAGGACAGGGAATGTTGCCCTGTCTGTTAATCAGCAGACGGAGGGAAAGGGGTACTTTTTTTGTGAATACCGGAATAAAAAACAGAGTCCGGATCAGAGAGTTAAGCCTATGTATTTTTTACTATATTGCACTGATGATGGCTACTGTTTGTTGTGGTGTCGTTTACAGACAATCTGCAAATGACACGACACGATACAGAGAATGGGATACGGGAACATCAGAGTCATTGTATATTTGGGTTGAAATCAGATCTTAACAAATAGGGAGACATTGAGATGAAAAAAAATCTTTTTTTGCTGCCATTCATGCTGATTGTGCTGGGATTGGGGTTTACGGGCTGTGCAAGTAGTGATGATGATGGCGGATCCGGGGCTGATTTCGATGCATCCCTTTACTATACGAAGACAGAGGTGGATAGTCTGATTACCACCACCGATGACAGAATCCCGGCGGTTATCGCAGCGGGAACTTCCGGGACCACTGTTACGGGTACTACTTATGCGGCCGGGGATGAAGTTACGGTCCCGTCAGACGCCATAGCAGCGTTGGTTGAGATTCAGGTGATAAACAATACAGGTGGCGATAGCTATCCGGTTGTGTCGATCGGGACTGCAGCCGATAACAATGCCGCTCATACGTTTGACCTTCTAGATGCCAGTGGTGAGAACGTAAGGAAAAAACTGGTGATGTGTTTTCTGCCAGCCGATCCGGCAGAGACACTGAATGCATGGGCTAGTTCGGTGACAAACTTAGACATCTCAGTAACACCCCAGATTTACTTTTACAAACGGCTCGATTGATTTTTCGGTGACAGGCGGCAAATGATCTGGATCGGGATAAAAAGGGTATCATTGCTTGTGCTGCTGGGACTCTTTGTCACAGGCGCCTGTGACAAAGAGTATCCTCCCTCGGGTACAGCCTGCTGGAAAAAGGATTCCGTCGATTTCTATCTGAACCGTCAGGCCAATATGCTGACGGAGACGGTGGTGAGGCAGACATTTCAGCACTGGGCCGAGAAAACGCATTTTTCCTTCGTTTACAAAGGACGGAACGGTGCCGGGCTGAAAAAGGATGGTAAAAATACGGTCTCATTTCTAATTCGCTGGCCAGCCGGAATACCCATAAACAAACTCGCTTACTGCAAGAACTGGTATGACGATGAGGGACATATCATTGAGTCGGACATCATTTTCAATATGCAGATAGCGGTCTTCACAACCCTCAAAACCAACAGGCCCGATTCATACTACCTGGAGGGGGTCCTCACCCACGAAATCGGGCACATGATCGGCCTTGATCATATCAAGTCAGCGGTTTCTTTGATGAAACAGCAGTCTTCTGTTGAGGAGTCCTTCTTCAAGGGGAAGATTGATGAACTGACCCTGCGGTCGTATGAGAAACTCTATGCCCGACACCGTCGCAGGGATCCTGACCTGATATAGTCCTCTAATTTCGTTTGTGCCCGTCCCTGTAAGCCGTGGGTGTTTCTCCAATCAGGCGGTAGAAGATACGGTAAAAGGTCCTGGGGCTTTCAAAACCGACGTCGTAGGCGATATCAATAATTTTTCGATCTGTTGTGGCAATCTCATTCAGCGTTTGTTGAATACGCACCTCGTTCAGAAACTCCTTGAACGTTTTTCCGGTATGGTTTTTAAACATCTTGCCGAAATAGTCCGAATTGATATCCAGCAGCTGGGCCACTGTCTCCCGTGAGATCCCGCTGTTGTAGTGTTCCTCAATATATCTGATCGCTTTGTTGATGTAGTTCTCGCCAGACACGGGTGCTGGTATATCAACCAGCGTTGCTGTTTGTTCAGAGAGCCTGGCGTGAAGGAATTTGTTCTCAATGGCCAGAACGGCATGTTGCAGGTAGTTGCTTAACGAATCAATATCGTCGGTTGTAAACATGCCTCCTGCCAGCGGGTTGTCAAGATAGCAGACACCATTTACCAGATCATTATACTGCAGGGGGACACAAAGAATGGATAAGGGCTTCTTATCGCTGTTGTCCTCTGCCGGGGATAGCTCACTGCTTTCTTCGAAGTCGGAATTAATAACCGGTTCCCCGGTTTGAAAGGCCTTGTCGATCATCGACCATGAGTATCCGTAGTCATCAGGACCGAAAAGATTCAGGGATATCATGCATTCCAGCCCATCCTTTTTTTCATCAAAAATAAAAATTCGCCCTCTTTTTGCGCCGCTTATCTCCATGGAGGTAGCAAGAATGGCGTTGAAAAGATCTGGTAATCCCGAAATATCTGACAGTTCAAGGGATTTTTCATGGATGTATGTCTGTCTCTGCTCCCTGATAAAACGAACCAGCTCATTCTCTTCATCCCTGCGGAACCCAAGAATCGTTTCTATGGAGCCTGTATATTTTTCAATGCCCAATTCACTGAAGATAGCATAGGCTGAAAAAAAACAGGTCCGGGCTTCATCTCTTCTTTCCTGTTCATTCAGAAATAATGCAAATTCATAGGTTGTCCGCCCCAGTTCATATTTTCTCTGGATCTTTTTGCCATGTTCAATACTCTTTGTGAAGTACTGCTCAGCTTTCCGGGGATTTCCCTTGATGGCGTAATACCTTGCGAACGCCCGGAGTGACACGTCGTAATTATGACTCCACTTGCGGGTGTGCTGAATGGCCAGCACGCAGGTACGTCTGATTTTTCCAAGGTATCGACGCTGCTTTCTTTTTGAAAGGGTGTGTTTTTGTTGTTTGAAGTCGGTAATCATCGCTTCGGCGTAGTGCTGGTAGAGAATATGCGTTTGGCTGGGGAACCGATGCTGTTTTTTGATTGTTATTGCCTGCTTAAAGTAATCCAGGCTGGTGGCAATCTTGCCCTCTTCAGCGCAGCAATAGCCATACTGGGCAAGGGATGTATAGTACAAAAACCATGTTTTCAGCCGTTTTTGATGGGGCATGAACTCATCCAGCAGGGCTTTGGCCCGATCGTATTGCTCTGTCTCAATATAGTAGAGGATAGGGAAGGCGAATGAGCTGTAGGTCATGATCTCAAAAATGGTTCGACTGCTGTCGTGATACTTGTCATACAGGATCTGGGCGGTTGCATATTCCGATTGGATGAAATAGCTGCTAAACAGAAACTGACCTGATTTTGAAATTTCAACGACGTCGCCAATTTTTTCAAGGATATTGACGCTTTCCCTGCTCGTTTCAATCCCCTGCTGAAATTTCCCGTTCATGAAATGGTAAAATGCCCATCCTCCGAGGCATTGAGCAGTTCCCAGGCTATTGCCATAGGCTTGCATCATCTGTTGCGCCTGGCTCAGGTAACGGGCGGCAATAGAGTGCTTTCCCAGAACCACACATAAAAAACCGAAATAGTAATAGGTTAACGCCAGCTCTGGCGATTTCCCGAGATGGATGCGGGAGAGATTCACCATTCTCAAAATAGTGGGAGCCATCTTCCAGCCCTCACCGAAGAAATAGACCCAGTTCAGCCATTCGTACAGGCCGATAATTTTTTTTATCTCCTGGGATGGGCGCTTTCTTCTTAACGGAAACCTTGATATGGGCAAAAGGGACAGAATCAGGTGGAGAGCGAGTCTTTTTAAGGTGATGAGCATTGTCCAGATGGTTGCCCGGGGAAGCTGTTCCCCAAACATCTTCAGACCTGCCTCTGCATATGCCTCGCTTCGTCCCAGATCTCCCGTCCTGAAACAGGCACGGCTCATGTGCGTATAAAGGTTCGCTTTTTCTTCGGCAGAGCCGGTAAAGGGAAGTATCTGATTAAACAACTCCAGAGCCTTCTCTGCATCCCCTGCCTGGGCACATGAAATGCCAAGCCCATTCATGCATTCAAGCCAGGCCGATCTCATCTGTTGATCAGAGGGAATTCCGCCCTTTTCATCAAAAATATCTTTGACCAGCTGGTAGTAATAGATCGCATTTTTATAGGCGTGTTCGCTTATGGCCAGGTCAGCTGCCCGCGACCCATACCGAATGATTTTGTCGTTATTCCCGGCTCCGATGTGGTGGTGCAGGAGATCAAAAAGCTGTGACGCATCATCTGTCGAGTAGCGACCTTCCAGGGCTTCTGCGGCAAGGGTATGCAGCTGTTTCTGCCTCGGGGCATCGATGCCGGAGACGATGGCATCACGGATCCGATCATGAACAAAACAGTAGTCATCGTTGTCAGGAGCGCTTTCGAGAATGTATCGCTGAACACAAGCTGTCAGGGTTTCCAGGATGAAGGTTTCCCTGCCTGTGAGATGGGTCAGGCGATCAATCTCCACAATCAGTTCAAAGCTGAACCGCCTACCGATGATCGCAGCGAGTTCAAGTACCGCATATTTGTCTTTTTCGAAAAACGCGATTCGACCGATGATCGTGTCCAGGACGGAGTCCGGGATGGTCAGCGACTGAAAAAACGCCTTTTTCAGTCCCCAGGCATGATTCCCTTTTTGAAATCCATTTTCCTGGATGAGCAGCTTGATGATCTCTTCAGTAAAAAGTGGATTACCCCGGGCCTTCGAAAACAGGTATTGTGCCAGATAGTCCTTGTCGCTGTCTGTTTGGATCGCGCTGGGGATCAGCTTGCCAATGTCATTTTCAGTTAAGGGCCCCAGAGTGATCAGTGGGCCATTTGAGGGGTTCCTGAATAGGGTTGCACTGTTTTCCTGAATGTCCAATCGGGCTTTCAGCTCTTTTTCCCGATACGATACAACCATTTTTAAGGGTACGGGGCTCAATGATTTTTTCAGGGCGACCAGCATTTCAATGGTACCGACATCAGCCCAGTGGAGGTCTTCAATTAGCATCACCAGATTCCCTTCAGCCTCAGACAGTCCACAGAAAAAACGGGAAATGACATGATAGAAACGCTGGGTTTCGGCTTCGGGTTCGAGGGTGACGGGGTTGCTAACATTCCTCAACAGTGCTTTCGTCAATGGGTTAAAAGAGAGAAGGATTTGCCCCATTTCACCAATGGTTTCAGCTACGGAGGCCTTGATCGCCTCCTGCCTGTTTGCCGGATAGTCATCGTACCTGTGGATATAGTCAGAAATCAGATCTCGGATTGGCGAGTAAGGTGTGTGTGCGCTGTCGCAACACCTCCCTTTAAGGCATACCACCCCCCTTGAAACCAGCTCGCTGTCCAACTCGGTCAGAAGCCTTGTCTTTCCGATCCCAGGATTGCCGCTGACTTGAGCGATGCCACCCTCCTCACGATGGCAGAATCCGGACAGAAGATTCAGCTCCTGCTCTCTTCCTGCGAATGTTCTATTCAGGGAAACCCTGATGGGAATATCGCGGTCTCCGGGACTGAATTCAAAATCACCGGACTGAATTCTTATCAGGTCGGCCTTGAGGCCGGCCGCACTCTGATACCGGCGTTGAGGGTCTTTTCTCAGCAGCGTGAGTACAATGGTGTTTATGATTTCAGGTAGACCCTCACAAAAACAGGAAGGGGGATCGGGTCTCTTGGCGGACTGACTGTGCAGGAGTGGAATGAATAAGTCAGCGTCAAATGGCAGTTTCCCAGTCAGAAGCTGATAAAAAAGAACACCGGTTGAATATAAATCACTTCTTTCATCTATGGTCCCGGACATGATGCCTTCCTGTTCGGGGGACATAAAGACAAAATGATCGTATTTTCCATGGTCACGAATTTTCCGTAAGGCTGCCAGGCCAAGCTCAAGTATCGTTATGGCCCCTTTTGGTGATCCGGTA
>JAOZRE010000358.1 GCA_029940215.1 bacterium
CAAGGCCACATGGCGTATACAGATGAGCAGATGGAGGTGTTTCGCTCAGATCCTGAAAAAGTGAAGATAGTCACCGAGACACCGGATTTTGTAAAATGCCGGATTGTCGCCGAGGTCATCGAATCTGAAAATTGCCATGCCGGACACAAGGTGGGGGATAAATTCATCATGTCGGCCGGCGGGGTACTGATGAACGAAAAATGCCCAAATCGCATGTGCATGTTTGCCCTGGGACCCGTCGCCAATATTCTGCCCGCGTTATATGAACGGATCTTCACGAAATCTGATCCGGGCTATAAGCGCTCAAATATTGTACAGTGCACCGACATAGGCCTGGATAAGGGAGGCTGGGGAAAGGTGCTGATGAAAGTCACCATTGAAAAACCCGGCTAAAAGGTGACTTTTTCCTGTGTCGTCATTCACGTGATACCATAAACCGGGATGAGTGCGAGCGAAAACTTTAAACTATCTATATCGCGAACCTCGTCGATTTTTAAAATCCCTGGCTATTTTTTTCGAAAATTTCGCTAGAGATGGTGTCGACTGAAGAATAGCCATGAAGTTTCGCTCAACGGTTTGAACGATGTCCTCCTCTGTGGTATCTCTCAGCTGGGCCAGTTCTTTGACCACATCATTGAGAAGGCAGGGCATGGCCAGCACATCCGGCAGATTCAGAGAAACCAGAGGGTTATCAGTCTCCGTCAGGAGCTGATCTGTTGGTATCTCTTTTGCCATCTGCCGGCTCTTCGCCGAATTCATGATATCTGCACCAACAGAAAAAAAAGCACCTCGAGCCACCAGCTTTTGAAAAACCTCGTTGCTGCCTGTGAACCAATGCATAATCACCTTTTGCACACCATGTTTTTCAATCAGATTCAGAACGTCAACCTCTGTATGTTTTGAATGTACGATAACGTATTTGTCCTGTGTCAATGCCGATTCCAACAGGTATTCAAAAACCGCCTTCTGATCTGTTTGCTGGACGATATCTGAAGCAAGGGAAAAATCCAGTCCAACCTCTCCGAAAAAAGGACTCGCCTCCAGCGCTTGATCCAATTGTTCAAGGTTACCTGCAACCTTCGGTGCATTGATCGGATGGACCCCAAACACAGGGATAACCAGTTTACTTCGGCCAGCAATATTACAATTGCGTGTGTAGGAGTCTAGATCCACCGAATTGCTAACAGTAATAATCTGATGCTGTTTAATCTCACCAAGAACCGCATCCAGGTTTTCGGTATACTGGTCAAGATGGGCATGAACGTCGATTAGCATTTTCGCCTCTAGCTCGTGTGGAACAGCCTGTCTAACATCTAAACTCAAATCATACCAGATAAATCCCAAATAGTCGATATGGGCTGTGCCCCTGCAGGGCCCCTGGCGATTTATGACTATCACGAAATGAGCCTTGCGGGATTGATGTCCGTATTGGGATAATGAATACTCAACTTACCCATCTTTTGCTTTTTTCATTCCTGATCCCTGGTCATTTCTCATGAGAATCATGTTTGTTTTTGTAGCCATTGGAATATTACTGTTTTTATTCACCTATGTCGGATGGCGGATACTCTCACCGTTCACTCTTTTGCAACCTTGGAAGACGCTAATCTGGAGCGGTATCTGGTTAATGGCAATGCTGCCGCTGGTATTAATCGCCATGCGCTTCAGCCATGTGGAAGCCACGGCCAATGATGTGGTTTCCTGGATGGCTTATCTCTCATTGGGATTTGTTTCCATCCTGTTCTTCTTCCTGCTGGCCAAAGATCTGGTTGTTGCCGTAGGTTTTGTTGCCGGAAAGGTCTATGAACTGTTTCAATCAGGATCCCCGGAGGCGGTTGTTGGCAACGTGTTAGACCAATCCGGAGAAAGTCGGCGGCAGATGCTCTGGTCATCCGTTAATCTGGCCGTTCTTGGTCTAACAGGTGTTATGACCGGATGCGGAGTTGTGCTGGCTCGATACCGAATTAAGATCGAAAGAGTGACCATTCCACTAAAAGGTCTTCCCCGGGCATTCGAAGGGCTCCGTATTGTTCAAATTTCTGATATTCACGTAGGACCCACCATCAAGGCCGGATTCGTCAGGGAAGTGGTGAATCGGGTGAATGCCCTTCAACCTGATATGATAGCCCTGACCGGAGATCTGATTGACGGCTCAGTTGACTATCTTGCCAATGACGTGGCATCCCTGTCGGATTTGACAGCCCCCGGGGGTAAGTTTTTTGTGACCGGGAACCATGAATACTATTCAGGGGTGTACCCATGGCTGAAAAAAGTGACCGAATTGGGATTTGATGTATTGACAAACGAACACAGGATCATAGAAAGGGATGGAGAGAAACTGATCATAGGCGGAGTGACCGATATCTCTGCAGGGCAAATGATCCCTGAACACAGGTCAAACCCGGTCGGCTCGCTCGCAGGGGCACCGGAGGCCGGCGCCAGAATCCTGCTGGCCCATCAACCCATCAGCGTTTACAAGGCTGCAGACGCAGGATATGACCTTCAACTATCGGGACACACCCACGGCGGCCAGTATTTTCCTTACTCAAAACTGATCGCGGTTGCCCAGCCTTTTGTTGCCGGCCTGTATAACCATAAGGGGACTCAGTTGTACGTCAACAGAGGGACAGGTTACTGGGGGCCCCCTATCCGCCTTGGATCCCCGGCTGAGATCACTGAGATCATTTTAACTGGGCAGGAGATCGAGAAAACATAGACCGCAATAACAGATTTATCGGATTAAATTGTTTGTTAAAAACGATCAAAGTAGCTATCGAAACCAGGAGGTCGGATGATTGAAGGAAAAGCAGGCGGGATTGCGGTATTTTATGGACCTATTATTATCAGGGAAGACACCTTTACGGAGCAACACCTGAAACGAATTCAGGAAGCCGCCCCGGACAAAGAGGTTGTCGTGATCAAAAACCGGGAGGAGTGGACCGATGCCGTTGCAGAGGAATGCGCATCCTTCGATATCTTCCTGGGCTTGTTCCTGGATGCTTGGATCGACAAACTGCCAGCACTGGAGTGGGCCCAGCTTGCCAGCGCAGGTGCCGATCGCGTATTGAAGTCACCGGAGGTGATGAACAGCAACGCGACCATCACCAACGCTTCAGGGGTTCACGCCATACCCATCGCAGAGCATATCCTTTCCATGCTGTTTATCATCAGCCACAATATTCACGTACAAATCAGAAACCAGGTTGCAGGAAAGTGGCACCGACGTGTCACCATTACAGAGTTGGAAGGAACGACCATCGGTTTGATCGGCGTGGGCAAGATTGGGGAGAAGACAGCAGAAAAAGCCAAAGCCCTGAACATGAAGGTAGTTGGCATCCGAAGAAACCCGGATCGTTCCAGCCCTTTTGTGGACCAGATGTTTGGCCCCGACCAGCTGCACGACATGCTGGCCATTTCAGACTGGGTGATTGTCACCGCAGCCGGCACACCGGAGACGGATGGCATGATCGGTGCGGCAGAGCTGGCAGCCATGAAAAAATCGGCTGTGATTGTCAACATTGCCAGGGGATCCCTGATCAAGGAAGACGCCCTGATCCGAGCTCTGCAGGAAGGGCAGATCGCCGGCGCCGGCCTGGATGTCTTCGAAACAGAACCCCTGCCTGAAAATTCCCCCCTCTGGCAAATACCCAATGTGGTCATCACGCCCCACGTCGCAGGCGGAACGCCGCACTATATAGATCGCCTGGTTGACATCTTCACCGAGAATCTGAAGCGGTACCAGGCTGGAGATGATTTGATAAACGTGATTGATAAGGAGCTGGGTTACTAGATGGTCAAGGTCTCTTCCGAAGTGGCTCGAGGAGGTATTCGAGCCCATTAATCTTGATCTCAAGCATCATCCCCATATACTCACCCAGTTCTCCTCCGGGCAACTCCTTGCCCGAGAACCAGATAAAATAGGGTTCAGGAATATCCACCAGCAGCATGCCTCCGTACTTTCCATAGGGCATGCGATAGTTCGCCAGTTTGATCAGGGTCTCTTGATTATTTGTCAACACACTGGATACAGCGGGTAATAGTTGGATCGACAGTCAGTCGACGAGGATCTATCTCTTCTTCACAAATGTAGCACAGTCCATAGTCGCTTGACTCTATGCGGCGCAAAGCCCCTTCAATCTTGGTCAGACGATGTTCGAGACGCCTGGTGGCTTCAAGCGCCATCTGCTGCCCCTGCATGGCATCCATGCGGGTAAGGCGACCGGTGCGGGATTGGTCCAGCTCCACCGTCTTGCCTGAATTTCCGGACGCCTTTTCTTCTGCCTGCAATTCTGATCTCAGGTGAAGCAACGCCTGCCTGAATGGTTCAATCTGATCTTCATCCATGGACATCTACTGGGTTTGACATTAACTTCGCAGGGCAGAGGCATCAAAGGGTCGACTTATTCCAATATCGGGTTGCCGGGAAACAGCGACTGAATCACCATAAAGGTGGCCGCAACCGGCTGAATAAACTCATCGATTTTGGAAGGATCGATCTGCAGCGCCACAGCCGTCTCCTTGACAAATTGGGCTTCCATGCCAACATATTCACCGTCGAACATGGCGATGGCCACGATATGCCACATCAGGATACGAACGATTTCAGGATCCAGCTTCAGATCCGGGATTTTGTCGATCTTTTCAGCGACGGCAATGAGCTCAGCAGGCGATTTCGGATCATCACTGATCAGGGTATTAATCACCTTGAAATACACTTTTTCAGACGGGTGAATCACCCCATCCGCCAGGATGGTTTTCAGGATAATGACGGCACACCAGTGTCGATGCGTTGCATCCAGCTCCTTCAACAGAATTTTTGAGAACTCGTCCCTCAGTGAATCGAGTTTCCGGTCAAGCGCTGACCTCAGTGAGGGGGTTTTGAATCCC
>JAOZRE010000056.1:0-1665 GCA_029940215.1 bacterium
CCTTTCAGTTCTGCCAGATTTCTATGAGCTATAGCCAATGCCTTCATCACTTTAATTGTCTCTAAGTCGACAATTCCATTCTCTGTTCTGGGTGGCAATGGTAATAATTTACGCATAGTTTTCTCCTTGTGGGTAATTCCCCTTGTTTTTTACTCATATTTTTAGTATGTGAGTAAAGGATACCTATGTCAAGTTGGTACGAGTAAATAAATGTTGTTTTTACCCATATAAAGAGATTGGTACAAGAGAATGGGGTCACTTCTTAAATATTTCAGGAATCGTATGAATCCGTCCTGGAGCTCCTGGAAGGCCAACCCTTTGGTACTCAGTAAAATTAACTATTCAAAGTGCCCTTAAGAGAACATCAACGCATTAATTACAGCATGACCCACTGAGCCGATGGATGATTGGTTGCAGTGAAATGCTTGATCATTCTTCGCTTGTGGCCGTAAATAGAGATTGACGCAACAGACGAAACAGACTAGACTTAGTTTAGTCTAAAGGAGGAGAAAAAATGATTCAAGTTAACATTCATGAGGCAAAAACAAATCTTTCGAAACTAATTGCCAGTGGGCAAGAAGTGATTATTGCGAAATATGGCGAACCAGTCGCACGATTGACTCCGATTCACCAAAAGACACAAAATCGCAAACCTGGGTCTGCCAAAGGGAAATTTGAAGTTCCAGATGAATTTTTCGAATCGCTACCAGATGAAATTCTCGATGGATTTGGCATATGAAATACCTACTGGACACACATGTATTTCTTTGGTGGATTACAGACTCACCCTTGATATCAGAAAGAGTGAGACTATTAATGATGGAAGGTTCCAGTGAGTTATTTTGGAGTTCTGCTAGTTCATGGGAAATTTCAATCAAATACGCCAACGGAAAACTTCCTTTGCCTGACAAACCGGAAATATTTATACCATCTGAATTGGCAAATAATCGAATATCTTCAATATCAATCACTGACGAGCATTCTTTTCTAGCAGGCAAGTTACCAAAACACCATCGTGATCCATTTGATCGAATGTTAATAGCGCAGAGTCATTCTGAAAATATGCCATTAGTTTCAAGTGATCAAATAATGTCACAGTATAAAGTAAAAACGTTTTGGTAGATTGTTCTCTTATTGAGTATGCTTTGTTGGTGCTTGATCTTGAAATATACTGCACCCGGAAAGTTTTCTGTGATCGGGTTCCTTGAGGAGATATCCTCAATAAAATTTCTTAAATTGGGATTGGGTTTGACAGCCCGACTGAATATGGACTAAATTATAGTCAAGTGGACCATTCAAATTATTCAATTGGGGTAGACTTATGAAATTGAGCAAATCGGTTAGACCCATCAGTTATCTTAAAGCCCATGCGTCTGAAATACTCAACCATATGGGTAATGACAAGGAAACACTTATCATTACCCAGAATGGTGAAGCCAAGGCTGCATTAATGGATATCCGCGAGTATGAGGAAATGATGGAGAGTATGGCCATGCTTCGGCTTATTTCCCAAAGTAAAAATAGTATTGAGAAAACCAGAACTAAGCCTCTGAGAGAAGCATTCAAAAGCATCAGAGATGAGATCGGAAAACAGGCGACATGACTGATTATCAGGTTGTCCTTTCAGAAGAAGCCGAAAAAGACCTAAAGGATATTGCAAAGGAT
>JAOZRE010000056.1:1765-7432 GCA_029940215.1 bacterium
AAAGGATATTGCAAAGGATGTTGCACAGTATGTTGCACAGTATGATTCACCTGAAAAAGCGTTAAAGCTGCTTGATACCCTTGAAGAGACATGCGCCAGACTTGTAAAGTATCCGGAACGAGGGCATGTTCCTAAAGAGCTCGAGCGATTGTCAGTTGTCCAGTATCTCGAGATATTTTTTAAACCATACAGAATTATCTATGAGATTGATAAGCGTGATGTCTATGTGCATTGCATTATTGATGGTCGAAGAGACATTGAAAGCGTTCTGAGACAAAGGTTACTGAGAATCTAGCGCGTAAAGCTGAAGATTTTCCCATAAAACGGCAAGAAGAGACTGCAAGGGGTAAGAAAAAGGCTAAATATTAGCACTCAAACCGAAAAAGGGTAAAGTTGGTTTTTCCGGTTAAGGTTTATTGATCTCCCCACTATCTGCTGACATCTCTCGATCCCGAAAAGTGATAATGAGCAGCGCCGGCAACAGCACCAGATCAGCCACTGTCGCCGCCAGGATGGATACCGCACTGAGGATACCGAAATAGCTGAAGCCCATGTTGCTTGAAAAGAGAAACACCAGAAAACCGATAGAGAGCACCAGCGACGTAAATACAATCGCCTGACCGGCTTCGCGATATGCATGCAGAATCGCCTGCCGAACATCGCCTGAGGTCTGAAATTCCAGCTGAAAATGGGTGAGAAAATGAATCGTGTCATCCACGGCAATCCCGATAATAATGGGAACCACCAGCAAGGCATGGACATCCAGCGCCATGTCGAAATAGCCCATCACGCCAAAGGCGGTCACAATCGGTAACAGGTTCGGGATTATGGCGATCAGTCCGATTTTCACAGATCCCAGAACAATCAGCAGGATGATGGAAATAACAGCCAGGGCAATGGCAAAGCTGCGAACCTGGGACCAGCTGATGAAATCCATGAGCTTGAGTTGCAGCGGCAGCTGGCCGGTGGTGGTGGCCTTCAATCCGGGATATTTCTGAACCAGTGGACTCATATGCTCCCGGATGTAATTATCAATCGCGTTCATCACTTCCAGTCCCTTGATCGACCCCAGATTAATGCTGCTGATGCCGACCCGGACCATCCGGTAGTCGTCTGAAACCAGATTTCGTCTGTCCTCCGGATTCGCGTTATCAAAGAGAAACAAGGTCTGGGACAGCATTTTCGGGTCATCAGGAATGATATACATCTCATCCCTTCCGCTGTTCAATGCCTTGAATGAGTCTTTGGTAACATCCGCCAGTGAGACTGTCTTGACAATCAGACCGGGAAACCGGGTCTCGACAAATCGCTGCAGCGCTTCGACTGCTTTCAACAGATCAGGATTTTTAAAGCCGTCCCGTTCTCCCGCGTCGATCAGCACCTCCAGGTTGCCGGTCCCACCCATGTGCTGGTCAACAATACGGTAGTAGTCTTTGAGAACCACCCCCTCCTTCAGGTTCTCGATGGAATTTGATTCCACCCGAATATTGACGGAGCCCACCACCAACACAATTCCCAAAACAGCAAATATAAAAATGATCCGAAAAGCTCAGCTCTTCAAAGCGGCGGATAAATCGTTGAATCAGATGATCACTTCCTTTCCGCTCGATAATGCGTGCTGCCCTCCTCTTTGAAATGGGATTCCAGACGTCCAACATCAACGGCAGCATGAATACGGACACCACAAAGGCAGCCATCACGCCAAAGGCTGCAAAAACAGCAAACCGCTGCAGGGGAACAATAGGAACAAACACCATGGAGAGCAATCCCAGGGCGGTTGTAATACTGGTTAGAAAACAGGCCAATCCCGATTTTCTGTAAACAATCCGCAACGCTTCCTGATGCGGCAACGTCTTAAACCGATAGTACTGGTATCCGGACAGCATATGGATGGCGTCTGCAACGCCAACCGCCAGAACCAGGAAGATGATAATATTGTACATCTCGGTCATGGCCAGACCGCTCCAACCGATACATCCCATCACCCAGACCATTGACAGCACGATGATGGCAACCGGCCACACCACGGCACTGAACGATCGGAATAACCCCCACAAAACAAGAATAATCAATAGCAGGCTACCTATCATGATCAAGCCCATTTCTATCATCATGTTTTTAAAGGCATAAGCCATCAGGGGTGGGTTTCCAACCGGATAAAAAACAAGGTGGTCACTGTACGCCTTTTTTTCAAGGATGGCAGAGATTTCATCCATGAACGGCAGATAATCCTTTATAGGTGTCTTCTTGAATCGGGGCAGGTAGTCATTCGCATAGACATCGACCTCATCAGCCAATTCATCCGAATCATCAAATTGAAGTTCCTGATCGTCAAGTTCATCGCTCGCATCAGGTAATGCACTCTCTTCTGGTATGGCATTGAAATCTGTTTTGATCATAATGCCGCCAAAGCGCAGATCGTCGGAGAAATAGAGCTTTGGATAGCCGGGCTGACGCCTGGCCAGCTGTTCCAATTGGTCCCGTGCTACCTTGTCAGTCGGAATCCGGTTACCAATGAACTCCCTGGATATCAGAGTGTCTTCACTGGATTCCAGATAAGAAGCATTTACGATGGTATCGACGTCGGTGATGTGAGCCAGTGAGGAGTTATTGCCATCTTGTACCCTGAACCGGGAATTCAGCAGCTCTTCCTGAACACCCCGCACAGCCTTCAGGGAGGCCGGCGAAAAAACGTCGCCGTCTTTGGCCTCGTAGACAATGTACACAGCTTCATTTCCACCAAAAATCGCCCTGAACCTGTCATAGGCGTTTTTGACCGGTTCTCCCTCCTTGAAGAAGGAGACCATTGACATCTCCAACTTGAATCGGCCCATGCCCACAGCAAAAAAGGCTGTCAGCACAATAAAAATGATCCACGATTTCCCGCGGTTGCGGGACAGAATATTTGGTAGGTTTTCAAAAAACCGATTGATGCTCAACATCATTTCTCCCTGGACACCATTGAACTGCCAAAGTTTTTTGAAAAATCGTCCTCCTTCTGGCAGCTTTTCGTCAAGTAAAGATATGGCGGATAAGACGCTGGCTTCCAGCGACAAGGTTGTCAGGGCGCAACTCGAGTACGAAACCAGGATGTATGAGCAGTTGAAGGCAAAGGGTGCTGTGGGTATGATCGGCCTTCTCTCCGGCCTGTAGCGGGATTCGGACCACTACTACCCCCAGATGAGCTTTGGTCTTGAGAAGAGCATTCCCGGAGTGTGAGTCAGACCCAGCTTAAGCGGTCAGGTTCGAAAATGGGCTGAGACAACAGGTGTTTCTGCAGCGCTGGTCCTGGAGTCAACAACCACTATGGGAACGGCTGCCAATGTCTATGCAGTTCTGCCGGGTCAGACGGACGAATATTACCTGATCATCAGCCATGCCTCAGTCAGGCGAAATCTGGAATACGAAACGACACTTCATGCATGACACGACACTAGTTTTTCAGCTCGGTTGAAAAACCGTATGATTCAAGAATGGTCAGGGCTTTGTCGTCGAAGAGGTCAAACCGCTTCAGTGTTTCAGGAAGCGGGATCCCACTGATGCTGTAGCCTTTGGCCTTGTATACGTGATCACAAAGCGTCTCATAGGCCTCTTTTCTTGCCTGGACCAGCAGGTCGTGCCGTGCCTCGATTGTTTCAGGCAGCTGGTCCCCGCTCTCTGTCTTCTTCTGCAGCCACTCATCGTAATATGCCTCACGGTTTTGGTACTCTTCCGGAAACGCAGGGGCCATTGCCCGTAGCGGAATACGGTCGAATTCCCGGGTTCCTTTTCCCTGTCTCAGGTTAATCATTTTCTGCAACAGGTGCAGTCGCTCGGAATCAAGCAGTACTTCCTCAATATTTTTATTCGAGCCGGTTGTACCATTTAGAAACTGGACATAGAGCTCGAACGAGGGAATGTTCTGGGCCGGATTGTCCGTGTGTTCTGCTTCCGGATGCCGTACGTCGATCCAGGGGAGTTTGCAGAGACCGACTGCACTGAACCAGGTGCGAACCAGGGGAAACCACTTCAGGGCAGCTGTCTTCATTTCGAAGGTTTCCATTTCCCGGTGTACCTGGTCCAGGAAGATCAGCCAGGCCTCGTCATGCTGAGGTCCTTTGAGCGCAAAACCATATCCGCCCTGCTGTGCAAGCGATTCCCGAGAGATGTACATGGAAAACTCCAGCCCTTTTGTCTCCATGGCAAACTTGTTCAGCTCCGCCATGATATCATCCACTGCAACACCGGTTTTTGAGGCGTGACGCTCGGCGATCCATGTTTTGGCTCGCAGGATGCCCTTTGCGGCAATCTCCCCGATTCCCTTGCCCATAGCCGTATCGTGGAGCAGGCGGTCAGTGGTTTCCAGATCTCCCCAGGCGAGGTCATAGCCGATCTCTTCACGAGTCAGGTATCCCCGCTGCCAGCACTCCATGATAAAAGCCATCACGACACCAGTGGAGATGGAATCGATACCATATTCATCGCAGTACCAGTTATACTCCATTGTGAACTGAGGGTCGAAGATGCCCAGACCGGTCACAGCCCCAACCGTTTCGTATTCGGGACCGTCGATGCCGACCGTAATCCCTTTTCGGGGACCATACTGCAGCGTAACATCCTCTGCTCCCTTGGCACAGGAGAGGTTGCAGCCGAAATAACAACCGTCAGCCCGCTTTTTCTTCAGGAACTGCTCCAGAAACTTCCCGGCAAAAATCTTCTTGGCGTTTTCGTGTTGCCCCAGCTGGTAGTTGTTGATGGGCAGCAGGTGAAAATTGTTCATGTACTCTGACAAAACCGGTGTTCCCCACAAGGAGAGGTTCAGCTGCTTCGGATCCTCCTGCCGGATTACTTTCGCCAGGCCTGCGCCGGAGGACTTGACCAGTGCGGCGTCCACCGGATTGTTGCCCCTTGAGCGGGACTGGCTTGACCTCACGATAACACCCATCAATCCCTTGAGCCGCATCACCGTTCCGGTTCCGCCTCTTCCTGCCTGCTTGGTTCTGAGCCGTTTCCGCTGGCTGTCATAGAAAAAGCTGTTAATCAGACCGAAGTTAGTGGTTTCTGCACCGATACCGGTTGCGATGGCAGCGACGTTCTTGTTCAGCTGATTGCCCGTAAATTCCATCAGCAGGTTCTCGCCGTACGAGATCCCGCCGTTTTCAATCGTTTTTTCGACATTCGGTGCATTGACCAGGCGAATCTCTCCAGAATCGTCGTCGATAATCAGAATACATCTTTCAGCTGCGATGCCACTCATGGCGATCGCGTCAAATCCGCATGTTTTCAGGATCGATGAGAAATATCCGCCGACATTGGAATCCATGAAGGTATCCGTGAGCGGGGAGATGGTTCCTACAATGAATTTTCCGGTACCAGGGAACCTGGGTTCGTTACACAGGGGTCCCCCGGCCATGACCAGCAGGTTTTCCGGGCTGTCGAAGTGCGTATCTTTGCTGGTTTCGTCCCAGATCAACTTCAACGCATATCCACGTCCGCCGATATAGTGGTTTTTGAAATCGGGCGGCAGCTCCTGGATGGTTATCTGGCTGGTAGCGAGGTCGATTCTCAGAATGCGGTCTGTGTAACCACCGCTAATGGGAGAGGCCGTATAGGGTATGGAATTGATCGTCTTATTCATCTTGAAAAACCGGTTGTATCGTCAGCAAGGATCGAAGTGCCGCTTGAGCT
>JAOZRE010000056.1:7442-8708 GCA_029940215.1 bacterium
AGGAATTTATGAAAAATTGCAATTGATTTTTATCCGGTTTTCTGATTTGAGAAGAAATCCAAAGATGAAATGCCCGGTTGCACGGCTATCGGATGTTCTCCATTACCGGGGTTGTTTTGGCAGGTTGCAGAACCGATAGGAGAATCAGCATCGCAATGGGTGATCCTGTTACTGAACATCGACCCGCGTCTGTTCTGTACAGGACGTACTGCATTCTGGGATTAAATACCTTGTAAAACAAAGGAATGCAGGGGTTAGGTCGATCTTAACAGTTGAGTCTTGCACAAAAGTGTGGCACCGTATGGCTTATCAACTATCGGTTTTCTTTTCCCTGTGTTTTTCTGTAGAATGGGGATTCCGAACATTGTCCGGCACTAGAGCAATCAGCTGAAACAGCGTAGCCCGGAAACGATATCCGGTTTCGTTTGTTATCCCATTGAGTGTTAATTGACTTTGGATAATTGATCGCGATGACTGAAGACTCCATGAGCGTCCCTTTCAAGGCTTTGACCCAGGCCCAGCGATTCTGGTACGCCGAGATGGTAATTGCGGCTGTGTTGGCAGATGGTGAAATCAGCCAACCGGAAGCCGAATTTATCAGGGATATTGTTCGCCTGGTGAAAAAGCCGGGAGAGAAACAGGAGCTGATGGGTCGCCTGGCATCAAAACGACCACCCCCGATCTCCAGGCCTTCAGGTGTTCCCCCGAAAGTGCTGGCCGCTGTCTTCCTTGAGCTGATTCTGGTATTGATTTCAGATGCTGAGCTGACGGATGCGGAAAAGCGCTTTTTGGAAGAGACCGCCAGGGTTTTCCGGTTCAGCGATACCTATTTTAATGCACTGATGGCTTGGTGTATGGAGGGGTTGTCGTGGAAGAATGAGCAGGTCCAGTTGATTTCCACCGACGGAAAAATCGGTGATATGGGAGTTCCCATCGCGGGCCTGAACGAAAAACAGCTGCGCTGGTACGCCGAGGTTCTGGTGGCGACCATCATGAGCGATGAGCAATTGGATGCATCGGAGGTCCGGTTTCTGAAAATAGCCATCGACCTGGTCAAGGATGAGGGTTATCAGCAGCAGCTGACGGAAATGGTGCGCAGCAACAAGGCCCCCCAGCTGACGCCGCATCCGCAAATGGATGAGAATGTCCTGAAACGGATCTTTTTTGAAGTGATGCTGATCATTACGGCAGATGAGTCACTTCACGACAAGGAAAAGGCTTACCTGAAACAGCTGGCGGAGTATTGTGGATTTCAGGATTCGCTTC
>JAOZRE010000056.1:8718-10612 GCA_029940215.1 bacterium
ATTGACTGGTGTTTCCAGGGAATTAAGTGGAAGCAGCAGAAAAACCGGCTGATCGAAAACTGTCAGCTCAAACAGGAGTCGGATGACCTGCAACTGTTCATCGCCGAGGATGGTGATGGTGACCCCCAGTCGTTTGCGGCGGACCCTGATCCGGAGAAGGTTGCGACACCCACCGAGCCGGTTGAAAAAAAACCCGTTCCGCGTGAAGTGGTCCCTAAATCGGAGGAGAATAAGGAGAGCAACGCCATTACCGACTTTAACCTGGCCTGTTTTGTTTGCGGAAGCTCGGATATTGTCAAGCATTTCGCCCTGAAACCCAAAAGCCTGAAGGCCAGCCACAATATTTTCGGGATTCCGGTTTATCAGGTCAGTGCCGATGGGTTTGACTTTATTGATTATAACCAGTGCAAGGTGACAGTCTGCCCTTCCTGTTTTTTTGCCAGTACCCAGAAACAGATGTTCCGCCAGAAGGTGGATGCGCCACTGCCAAAACTGTTGCAGCATCCCGAGTTTAAGAACGTATGGATGAAGGAACAAGAGCAGAGAAAAAAGGGATTTCAGAACTTCATCCCGGAAATTGCGTCGGTCAAGCGGTCATCGGCGCTGGTCGTGAAATCATATAAAACCGCCATTGAAGCCTCAACGACTCTGGCAGAGCTGAACAACAGTGTTGAACTGGCCTGGCATACCATCACCCTGAGGTTGACCCTGGCTGAAGTCTTAATGGATCAGGGAAAACCGGAAGAGGCGGAGGCGCTGCTTCGGAATATCCAGAAAAAAGCGGCTGAATTGTTTAAAACCGTTAAAAACAGGTTCATCACGTTTCGCAGTGGTCGCCTGGTGATGCTGACCGCTGTGTATTTTGGGAATGAAAAAATTGCTGATCGCTACTTTGATTACTTCCAAAAATTGAAGAGCCAAAAACTGGATCAGATGAAGGAAGAAGACCAGAAGCTGTTTAATCTGGTATTCGGAGAGATGAAAAGGGCTTACCGGAACAAGGCGGACTACTTTCATGAAAATATGAACGGCTTTAGACTGAAGAAAAACAACGACTGATGACCCCTCGGAAAAGGCGATTTCTCAGGAAGCTACCGGCTGCGAGGATCAACACACTCTGAAACCAGGCAGGATGAAAAACAACAATACTCCAGAACAAGCAGCAAGCAGGCGAGAGTTGAGAAAGCCTACCATGGAGATTGCCTACTTCCCTAGCTCCCCTGACTTTTTCGGGGATAAACCCAATTTCAGCCAGAAGGTCAAACGGGGGTTGTTCCGTACTGGCAGGAAGGTCCCCAATCTTTCCGAGTTCCGGTCAGCGATGAACAGCGACCTCTCCACAGACCCTGGCCGAAATCAGAAGCTCAGACTGGAGATCAACAAACTGATTGCCAAGTTTCCCGCATCGGGAGATCTGCAGGCACTGAAAGCTATTCAGTCTTACCAGAATGTTCAGCAGAGCGGCCTGTCGGACCAGAAATTTGCCATCATTGAATCCATTGTTCAAAACCTGGGCAGGGCGATCAACACTCACGCATACAGCCTCAATAACCTGTTCTGGTTTTTGAAGATATTTCTGCACTATATCGAACTGTTCCAGAAGCGTCTGCTGACCGGTTATCTAGTGAAGGATGTCAGCTATGCTGATGCCAAAAGGCAGTTATCAGTGCTGCATATTCAAACGAAGAAGAGTATCCGGGATTTTGAGATACTGAATTCCAATTATGAAAAAACCAGCTTCTATTCCGAGAGCATCACGACGGCGGAGGTGATTGCGGCGTATCATGCCATTCGCAAGGGTAACGAAAAACTGCCGGTGGGTAAGTTTCAGCGCCCGGCGATTATCGTTCAGATCATTCACCTGAAAATCAATATGATCCTCTCCCGGTTTCCT
>JAOZRE010000056.1:10622-17552 GCA_029940215.1 bacterium
CAAAGGCCCATCGGGATTGAGGCCGATGACCTCGTTTCCCATCTTTTCCCCGATTATCAAGCAGAATCTCGGCGCGACAGCGGAAATCATTCATCGAGATGTTTACCTGATGAATGGGATGATCGCCCTGAACCAGATGCTGAACGAATACTACCTGATTAAGGCAACTGCAAACAAGGAGTTGCAGAAGAGTCGGCTGTCTGAAGTGGTCCATAAATGTAACGAAAACATCTCCTACCTACAGAACAACCAGACACTGAGCAAGGAGTTTGAATACGACAGCCTGTTGAAATTTGCTATCCTGACCCTGGAGGTCTGGAAAAACCCGTTTGCCATGGACTACAAGTCCTCGATGCTGACTCAGGCAAGAAGCGGGTTGTTCAAGATTATTAACCGCAGTTACAACCAGATAGCCATTCGCCAGGCGAACCGCTTTTTCAACGAGTTTGACGCCCACTGCAATCCCGAAAGTCAACCCGGGGGACCTGTATTTAGAAGCCCCGTGCGCGATCCGTTTGATGAGGATTGATTCCCAACCCGTTCAATCACAGACTGATCACGGCAGAGAGCAACTGTGACAGATCATGTCAGCTTCTGATTCCCACCCCCCTTCGCATCAGGGTATAGGCCCAGATGTAAGCCCCCAGGATGAATATGATGATCATGCCATAGGATACCCCGATTCCCACATCCGAGATTCCCAGGATGCCATATCGAAAACCGTTGACCATGTATACGATGGGATTGGCCTTTGAAACCATACGCCAGAAAGGTGGGAGCATGTCGATGGAGTAGAAGACACCCCCCAGATAGGTCAATGGGGTCAGGATGAAGGTCGGGACAATGGAAATATCGTCGAACTTGTTGGCGTAGATGGCGTTGATGAAACCCCCGAGCGAAAAGAGAATCGCCGTCAGGATGACGATGCTGAAGGTCACACCCGCATGAAACAGGCTGAGGTCAGTAAAGAAAAGAGCGAGGACACTGACAATGCTGCCGACCAGTATGCCGCGCGCAACACCACCAAAAACAAATCCGATGATGATGATATATTCCGGTGTGGGTGAAACCATCAGCTCTTCGATGCAACGCTGGAATTTGTTGCTGAAAAAGGAGCTGACCACGTTGCCGTACGAATTGGTAATCACTGACATCATGATCAGTCCAGGCACGATATACTGCATGTAGTTGAAGCCAGCCATGTCACCAATACGGGCACCGATCAGCTGCCCGAAAATAACGAAATAGAGGACGATGGTGATGGCTGGCGGGATTAATGTCTGGACCCAGATCCGCAGGAATCGTCGAATTTCCTTCCTGACGATGGTCATCAGGGCCACCAACTGCTCTTTGAACGTCATGATCTTTTCTCCTTTGATGAGGTCTGTCCCCCGTTGACCAGTTCGATAAACAACTCTTCCAGGCGGTTGGTTTTATTGCGCAGGCTTTTAACCTCAATATCTTGTTCACTCAGGGATGCAAAGATGTCGTTGAGTGACTGATCCTTTGTCATGTCGATCTCCAGGGTGGTGGCATCGATCAATCGGGTTTCAAATCCGGGTAGCGAAATGCCTTCATCCAGGCCGGATCCCAGGTCCAGAACAAAGGTTTCATGATCCAGTTTCTTCAGAAGGTCCTTCATCAGAGTGTTCTCAACGATGTCTCCATGATCAATAATGGCGATGGTGCGGCACAACTGCTCTGCCTCTTCCAGATAATGGGTGGTCAGAATGATCGTGGTACCAGCTCGATTGATCTCAATGAGGAAGTCCCACATGGACCGTCGCAGTTCAATATCCACCCCAGCCGTTGGCTCATCGAGTATCAGAAGCTGCGGCTCATGCACCAGTGCCCGAGCAATCATCAGCCGGCGCTTCATGCCTCCGGAGAGCAGTCGGGAGGCTTCATCTCTTTTTTCCCACAGTCCCAGCAACCTGAGATATTTTTCGGACCGTTGGGCGGCTGTTGCGGCATCGATGCCGAAGTATCCGGCCTGTGCCCGCAGGATATCACCAACATTTTCAAACTGGTTGAAGTTAAACTCCTGTGGAACCACCCCGATATGCCGCTTGGCAACGGAAAAATCGGTGTCGATATCGTGTCCGAAAATGTGGACCGATCCGCCACTCTTATTGATCAGCGAGCTGATAATGCCGATGGTTGTAGACTTCCCGGCGCCATTGGGTCCCAACAGCGCCATAAAATCACCCTTCTGAACCTCAAAACTGATGCCTTTAAGGGCCTCAACTCCCCCTTTGAAAACTTTCTTCAGGTTGTTGACGGAAAGTGCGATGGTCATGTCATGACTCCTGGTTGGGTTGTGTCATCTAAATTGTGGTCTCAATAACCCATGATATCGGGTATTCGAACCGCTTGTCAAAGATTGCTTCGACACCAGCCGCCTTGTTGACATCCCAACCGGAAAGGCCTACGCTTGATACATACCAATCGAAATACTACCGGGAGCTTGGATAAACCAGGCTGAGAGGAACCTATGCATAATGCTGTTGGTTTTACCGTTGAACCTGATCCGGGTAATGCCGGTGTAGGGAACTTCAGACACTCTCTTCAGCCATCTCAGTTTCTTCTGGGATGGCTTTTTTTTTGAGATGTTTCTGATGGAATTCGGTGGCGTCAGATTGGGCTTCTTAATATAACGGTGATCTGCACAGGACTGAATGGAATGAGTTCAGTTGCCTTGCCTGTTATTGCTTTAACCTGAATAAGAGCTTAGTCATGAAAAGACCGATTTTCATCACCCTCATTCTCTCCCTGTCTATCTGGATAATGGGCATCCTGCCGGGAACGGCGTTCAGCAAAACACCGGAAATCACTGTCATGACCCATGACAGTTTCAGCGTCAGCAAAGGGGTGGTGGCCATTTTTGAAAAAAGAGAGCAGGTCAAAATTCGCTTTTTGAAGGCTGGTGACGCAGGCGCGGCATTGAACCAGGCGATCCTGTCGAAGAATAATCCGCTGGCAGATGTTTTCTATGGGGTGGATAATACCTTTATCAGTCGGGCGCTGAATGCCGGTGTCTTTACGGCATACCAGTCACCGCTCCTGCGCAATATTCCGGACGAGTTGAAGCTGGATACTCAAGACCGATTGCTGCCGGTGGATTTCGGGGATGTCTGCCTGAACTATGATAAAAAGTGGTTTCGAAAAAAAGGGATACAGCCGCCGCAGGATCTTGAAACACTGGTCGACCCCCGTTACAAAAACCTGACGGTTGTCGAGAATCCGGCAACCTCCTCTCCAGGACTGGCATTTTTGATGGCTACCGTGGGTCGATTTGGTGAAAAAGGGTACCGGGACTACTGGAAGAAACTGAAGAATAACGGGGTACTGGTTACCAAAGGCTGGCAGGAAGCCTATTGGGGATCATTTTCGGCGGCTTCCAAGGGGAACCGGCCTATCGTTGTCAGCTACGCCAGCAGCCCGCCCGCAGAAGTGTTTTACGCTAAAAAGAAGCCGGCAGAAGCGCCCACCGCAGCAGTCACATCGCCAGGCTCCTGTTTCAGGCAGATTGAGTTTGCCGGTATTTTGAAGGGAACCCATAAACTGAAACTGGCGCAGAAGCTGATCGATTTCATGCTGGATACTGATTTTCAGGAAGATATTCCACTGCAGATGTTTGTGTTTCCCAGCAACCGGAATGCCAGATTGCCCCAGGTGTTTACCAAACACACGGTTGTCGCCGAACAACCGGTGATGTTCCCGCCAGAGAGAATTGCCGCGCAGCGGGAAAACTGGATCGAAACCTGGACCGAAACTGTATTGAGGTGAACCCATTAAAAAGAGATACCAACTGCTGATTGCCGGTGCCCCTGTCCTGTTCCTGGTGCTGTTTTATTTCTATCCGCTGGCCCGGATTTTCGGGTTGAGCTTTATGCCGGACGGAGAATGGGCGCTGGGCAGTCTGCAGAAACTGTTCAAATCGGGATATTATGCCAGGACGCTCTGGTTCACGTTCTGGCAGGCGGCGGTGTCTACCCTGCTGACGCTTATCCTGGCGTTACCCGGAGCCTATGTGTTCGCGCGGTACCGGTTTCCGGGTAAAAAGCTTCTCCAGGCCTTTGCAACCGTACCCTTTGTATTACCAACAGTGGTCGTTGCAGCCGCCTTTCAGGCACTTCTTGGTCCTCGAGGCCTGATTAACGAATTATTGCAGACGCTGTTTGATCTTTCGGAAGCCCCAATTCAGATGAATCACTCCGTTCTGTTCGTGCTTCTGGCCCACGTTTTTTTCAACTACACCGTTATCCTGCGAATGGTTGGCGGCTTCTGGGCTCGGCTTGATCCAGCGTTGACAGAATCAGCCCGGGTGCTGGGAGCCTCTTCTGTCAAGGTGTTCTTCAGGGTTACTCTGCCGCTGTTAAAACCGGCTATTCTGGCTTCCAGTCTGTTGGTGTTTATTTTTTGCTTCTCCAGTTTTGGTGTTATACTGATACTGGGCGGGCCGAGCCTGGCGACTATCGAGGTTGAGATATACCGGCAGGCTGTACATCTGTTTAACCTGCCCATGGCAGCAGCGCTCTCTCTGATCCAGATTGTGTTCATCCTGCTGATGATGTGGGTTTACACAGCCCTGCAGCGAAAACAGGTGGTAACGTTGCAGCCGGTCTCAGGGTCACAGTCCCAAGTCCCGATACGAACGACAAGGGATCGTAGCTGGGTTGGAGGCAATGTCTGCCTGATACTGCTGCTGGTGGGAACTCCGCTGGCTGCGTTGATCGTGCGATCGTTTTTAACGGATTCGGGTCTGTCCTTTGTTTATTACCGAGCCCTGTTTGACAACCCGGTTCAGTCGATTTTCTACGTACCCCCCATGGAAGCGGTGCTTTACTCCTGTGGGTTTGCCCTGGTGACCCTGGTGTTTTCAGTGGTGATCGGGATACTCGCCGCCCAGTTCCTGTCGGTGTCAGAAGGTCGTATCAGCGCCCTGTTTGACCCCATTTTCATGTTGCCGCTCTCCACCTCAGCCGTGACACTCGGCTTCGGGTTTATCATCGCGCTGGACAAGCCTCCTCTGAACCTGAGAACCTCGCTGCTCCTGGTGCCGCTGGCACATACACTGGTGGCGTTTCCCTTTGTGGTTCGCAGTGTACTGCCTGCATTGAGAAGTATTCCGCAGAGCCTGAAGGAGTCGGCGGCACTGCTCGGAGCGTCGCCGCTCAGGGTGTGGCGATCTGTTGAATTACCTATTATCGGACGCTCGCTGGTTGTTGGCGCCGTGTTCGCCTTTACCATCAGCCTGGGGGAGTTTGGCGCAACCGTATTTGTGGCCCGCCCTCAGACGCCAACCATGCCATTGGCCATCTACCGGTTTCTGGGACAGCCCGGGGCACTCAATTACGGTCAGGCCATGGCCATGAGCAGCCTGTTGATGCTGGTAACCGCCGTTGGCTTTTTAATACTTGAAAAACTAAGAATCGAAGGCCAGGGAGAGTTTTAACATGACAATGCTTGAAATCCGGAACCTCGTGAAAGTGATAGACTCGGATCTGATCCTGCAGGAGATCGACCTTTCCCTGCAGGCCAGCGAGATTCTTTGCCTGTTGGGGCCTTCCGGTTGTGGGAAGACAACTCTGCTGCGGATGATTTGTGGTCTGGAAACACCCGATAGCGGGCAGATACTTTATGAGGGCAGAGATATCACCGGAGTTGATCCCCATCGCCGGAACTTCGGCATGATGTTTCAGGAATTTGCGCTGTTTCCCCACAAAAACGTATACGAAAATGTTGTCTTCGGACTGCGGGTCAAAAACAGGGCAGAAAGTGAAATCAGAAAGCGGGCAGAAGAGGTTCTGGAACTGGTTGGCCTGACAGGTATGGGGCAGAGAAATGTCAACGAACTGTCTGGTGGCGAGCGGCAGCGGGTGGCAATGGCCCGGAGTCTGGCACCACAACCCCGCCTGCTTCTGCTGGATGAACCGATGGGTTCGCTGGATCGGGTACTCAGGGAACGGCTGCTCCGGGATGTGCAGGCGATTTTGAAGCGAATCCGGATTACGACGATATTTGTGACCCATGATCACAACGAGGCATTTTCAGTGGCGGACCGGGTTGCTGTTGTTAACGCCGGGCGTATCGAACAGGTTGATTCACCTGTAAGTCTTTACAAAAAGCCGGCCAATCGATTTGTTGCCTCATTTCTCGGATTTCAAAATCTGGTTGAGGGGGTGGTTCAAGGCAGCGGCGGCGTCGAAACCCCGTTGGGACTCATTCCCTTCCCGGGACCCCTTCCGGCTTCCGGACAACAGTTGACCATCCTGATCCGCCCGGAGGCAGCACGTTTGCTTGGGTCGCAGGATCAGGTGGCAGAGGATGAACTGGCGGTGACAGCAGAGGTCAAGGATGTCCGGTTTCAAGGGGCCGATTACCAGCTGACAGCTCGAACGGAAAGTGGTGAATGCCTGGTGGTTAACCTGCCCAACGATACCCGAATACCGGACCCGGGTCAGCCTGTTCGTCTCGGGCTCAGGGTTTCGGCCATGTCCCTGATCGCCCCTTAGGTTTCTCAATCGCTTCCATCCCCGTTTGTTGACACATCCGTGACGACTCACCTAGATTAGTGTTAGAGTGGCCGGGTAGGTCCCTGCCAACTCCTTTTGTGTATTGATGACATCATTGAACAGGAAAAAGATGAAAGGATATGTGCATGTGTATACCGGTGACGGCAAGGGAAAGACAACAGCCGCGCTCGGACTCGCTCTGAGAGCAGTCGGCGCCGGAATGAAGGTCTTCATCGGTCAGTTTGTCAAGGGAATGAAATACGCTGAACTGGAAAGCCTGGCCCGGTTCAAGGGGGAAATTGAGATCCGCCAGTACGGTCGGGACTGCTTTATTCACAATGACCCTGAAGAGGAGGATATCCGGGTGGCGAGGGAAGGGCTCAGCGAAATCAAATCAGTCCTGGCATCAGGA
>JAOZRE010000057.1 GCA_029940215.1 bacterium
TTGACATGGCTCCTCATTGCGATGATTCAAGCATGACAAAACATTCCGGAGACCCGAACGGACGATCTCGCGGGGTGCGTAGTTTGGCGGTATGCTGCCACCGTCTCCAAGAGTCGTCAATATCAGTGATATCCCGTTTTCTTTTTCAACGAATTTATTTTCTCGTCACTCGGGACCGTTGATGTTTGATTCTTAACACCGAAGCCCCACAAATTGATCAGGGGGGCAACAGTCACATCAAACGCACCGTTGGTCAGAGTACTGACCCTAATTGACTCAGTCAGGACGTTGATCATGATTGCTGAAACTGAAAACCAGGAGGTACTGTCTAAACGGTTGAACTGGGATATTTCTGATTCGGGGATGTAAGTGGACATGGAGAGGTTGATCCGCTCCAGAAGGGCATCAATCTCCGTCTTTATCTGCTCACGATCCAGAGCATCAGGAAAACCGGCAACCTTTATGGAATAGCTGGTTCCCATGGTAGCGCCGGAGTAGACAACGAGAGTGCCCTGGTCCTGATTTTTCAAACAGCTACTTAAAAATAGAGACACGACCACACAGGCAACCCAGGTCACTTTTGCTGTGAGGCATCTTTTATTGATTCTAACCGCCAAAATCATCCAGAAGAATATTCTCGTGTTCCACTCCCAGATTTTCAAGAAGATTGATAACAGCCGATGTCATCATAGGAGGCCCACACATGTAATATTCACAATCCTCAGGTGCCGGGTGGTCCTTCAGGTATTCATCGAATAGCACTTGGTGAATAAAACCGGTCAGCCCTTTCCAGTCATCTTCCGGCAGTGCATCTGATAGCGCTATATGCCAGCTGAAGTTTTCATTCTCTTCTTGTAGTTTGTTGAACTCATCAACATAAAACATTTCACGCAGGCTTCGTGCTCCATACCAGTAGGAGATCTTTCGTTTTGTATTCAGTCGCAACATCTGATCAAAAATGTGAGATCGCATGGGAGCCATTCCTGCCCCGCCACCAATAAAGACCATTTCGGAATCTGTTTCCTTCGCAAAAAATTCACCAAACGGACCGGCGATAATTACCTTGTCTCCAGGCTTTAGATTAAAGATGAAGGAGGACATAATACCCGGCGGAACTGATGGGGGAGCTCCAGGCGGCGGTGATGCAACCCTGACATTCAACTTGACAATCCCCCTTTCCTCCGGGTAATTTGCCATTGAGTAGGCACGAACCACCGTCTCTTTAACATGTGATTCATAACGCCAGATCTTAAACTTATCCCAATCCTCGTGATACTCTTTTTCGATATTGAAATCGCTATATTTTAAATCATGCGGTGGACATTCAATCTGGATATAACCCCCTGCCCTGAAATCAACGTTCTCCCCTTCCGGAAGCTTCAGGGTTAACTCCTTAATAAATGTAGCCACATTAGGATTGGAGACAACCTCGCACTCCCATTTCTTGATGGAGAATATTTCAGCCGGAATTTCGATTTTCATGTCGGTCTTAACCGCCACCTGGCACGAGAGTCGTTTACCTGTTGCTGCTTCTTTTCTGTTGATATGCACCGTCTCGGTCGGCAGGATATCACCTCCCCCTTCTTTGACTATACAGCCACACTGTGCACAAGTCCCGCCACCACCACAGGCCGAAGGCAGGAATATATTCTGACTCGCCAGCGTATTCAGCAATTTGCCCCCTGCTGGTACAACGACTGAGTTTTCTGGATCATTGTTAATCAGTATCTGCACATCACCGGTTGCAACCAGCTTAGATCTTGCGAAGAGAATTACCACCACCAGAGTCAACACGATAACTGTAAACAGGACAACGCCCAAATATATCTCAATCATTGCTTTTTCCTTTCAAGGCTTATGCAAAATTCAATTTTTAAAAAGCGCTCGATCATCTCTCATCAGGATTAAATAAAATACCCCGGTCTTTTACAGGCCATTATATGGACAGACTTCATTTGCCACTTCATCAAAGAATTCAGGGAGATCCGATCCCTGGAGTTTCTCAGTTTTATCCAGACCGGCTAAAGCTGTATTCCTGAAAATGACATGAACGCAAGCGCCATCAATCCGACACTGATAAATGTAATCCCCAACCCCTTCAAGCCGTGAGGGACATCACTATAGGACATCTTTTCTCTGATTCCAGCCAGGGCAACAATTGACAACGCCCAGCCGGTTCCACTTCCGACACCAAACACAACACTTTCGCCAAAGTTATAGCCCCGCTCAACCATAAATAGTGATCCGGCTAAGATGGCGCAGTTTACTGTGATCAATGGCAAAAATATCCCCAACGCATTATAAAGCGGTGGAAAATACTTATCCAGTGCCATTTCAAGAATTTGAACCATCGCAGCAATCACGCCGATATAGCTGATCAGCCCTAGAAAACTCAAATCCACGTCTGGAAAACCAGCCCAGGCCAATGCACCAGCCTTCAAGACGAAATTGTATATCAGATAGTTCGTTGGAACCGTTATGGTTTGGACTACAACAACTGCAATCCCGAGTCCCATAGCCGTATCCACTTTTTTGGAGACCGCAAGAAACGTACACATCCCCAAAAAGAAGGAGAGTGCCATGTTCTCGATAAATATCGATTTAACAAACAGACTTAGATAGGCTTCTAGCATTTTAGTTTTCCTCTTCTACCTGATCTTTTTTCCAGGTTCTCAATGCCCAAATGATAAAACCAATTAAGAAAAATGCACTAGGTGGTAGTAACAGCAGACCATTGGTTGGATACCAACCACCCTCTGTAATCGGCTTAAGGATGTTGAATCCTAAAAGCTTTCCACTACCGAATAGCTCTCGAAAGAAACCAACGATAAATAAAATCAACCCGTATCCCAAAGCGTTCCCCAAACCATCCAGAAAACTCATCCAGGGACCATTTTTCATTGCGTACGCTTCAGCACGCCCCATGACGATACAATTGGTAATAATCAATCCCACGTACACCGACAACTGTTTACTGATGCTAAAGGCATACGCCTTCAATAACTGATCTACGATAATGACCAACGAGGCGATAATGGTCATCTGTGCGATAATCCGAATGTTGGTAGGGATATAATTCCGGATAAGACTGACCGAAAGGTTGGACAGGCTGGTAACAAAGATCAGCGCCAGCGTCATTACAATAACCGTATCCATCTTACTTGTAACCGCCAACGCAGAACAAATTCCAAGAATTTGGAGTGCGATCGGGTTTTCTTTAAAGATCGGATCAAAAAGGACTTTCGTGATTTTAGCCATTTCCACCTCCACTATTTCGAATTCTAATGAGAAACTTGCCAAAACCATTTTCACTTAACCAGTATTGCATCAGGTTATCGACCCCGACACCTGTCAGCGTGGCTCCTGAAAGGCCATCTGCCTGATGAATCGCTTCCGGCTTTTTTAGGTTAACCCTGCCTTTCAAAACTTTAACTGCCAATCGCCAATCTTTATCAAAGAGTTTCTTTCCGACCCACTGTTGTTTCCAAAGCGGATTATCAACCTCACCTCCTAATCCCGGCGTCTCTCCATGATCATAAAATGTATAGCCTTTCACGGTATTGGCATCTCCCTCCAAAGCCAGGAAGGCATACATTGTTGACCAGAGACCTTTGCCATGGATTGGCAGGATAATCGTCTGCAGTTTACCGTCTTCCTGAACCAAGTATACTGGCACTTTTTTAGCCCGGCGTTTGATTTTTGCAATATCCTTATCACCAGGAATACGGATGCTCAAGGCGGGGTCTTTTGCCGCCGCTTTCTGGTCGTACTTTGCTGTGTCGATGTTTTCATCAAATTCGCCGCTTGCAAGATCAACAATCTTAATCTGAATCTTGCTAAACATCTGATCAATATCCTTTCCTTCTTCCAGCAGCCCAGCTGCCTGAAGAATATTTCGCTTTGTCGACAATGCCTTGTTTTTCTCCTGAAGCGGTTTCAGCTTCACTGCGGCAGTTGACACCAGAACGGAGCATACAATACACAGCAGGAATGCGACGGTCAGGGTTCTTTTTACTGTATCATTGGCCATTACGTATCATCCTCCGTTTAATGTTTGCTTTGACAACGTAGTGATCAATGACCGGCGCCCAGACATTACCGAACAGTATTGCCAGCATCATCCCTTCTGGAAAGGCCTGGTTGACCACACGTATCAATATGACCATACAACCAATCAGCAAACCGTATATCCATTGACCGGTCTTGGTCATAGAACCAGAAACCGGATCTGTTGCCATAAAAACCAGCCCGAAGGCAAAACCACCCAGTACGAAATGCCAGCCAGGTGTAATGGAAAACATGGTGTTTGTTGAACTGCCCACCGTGTTAAATAGGAAAACCAGACACCCGGCACCAATCACAACACTCGCCATGATGCGCCACGATGCAACACCACTTGCTATTAGAATGACCGCCCCAATCAAGCAGGCCAGTGTCGACGTTTCCCCCATGGACCCTGGTATAAAACCCAGGAAGGCATCCATCCAGCTGAAGCTGCTCTCAATAGCAGCCTGTCCACCTGCATACCCAACACTAAGCGGGGTTGCACCACTGAATCCATCTGCCGCTACCCAAACCGCATCACCGGATATTTGAGCCGGGTAGGCAAAGAATAAGAAAGCCCTTCCAGTCAAGGCAGGATTCAAAAAGTTTTTCCCGACACCACCAAACACCTCCTTTCCAACAACAACTCCGAAGGACACCCCCAGAGCAGCCTGCCACCAAGGCATTGTCGGTGGAAGGATCAGTGGGAACAGCAGCCCGGTTACCAGAAAACCCTCATTGATTTCATGACCTCGTACCATGGCAAACAAACTCTCCCAGGCGCCCCCAACCATATACGACACAATCAGCAGAGGCAGGAAATAAAGAGCACCATGAGCCATACTCGCCCAAAAACTGTAGGGGTCGATCGCGACTCCCAGAGATGATAAAATATCACCTCTCCACCCAAATGCGGATTGTTGCCCGAGTTTCGCCAACGCCAGATTCGCCTGCATACCCGTATTGTACATGGCAAAGATAATACAGGGGACCAGCGCCACCACAACCGTCATCATCAACCGCTTCAAATCCATACTGTCTTTGACGTGGGTTGATTCTCTGGTCACCTCTCCTGGGGTATAGAGAAACGTGTCCACCATTTCGAAAAGTGCATAGTACTTTTCGAGCTTCCCCCCTTCCTTAAATAGAGACTGTTGACGATCCAGGAAATCTCTCAAAAATTTCATTTATCCATCCTTTTCAATTCGAGTCAGATTATCTCGCAGTATTGAACCATAGTCATATTTCCCAGGGCACACAAAGGTACACAACCCAAGATCCTCTTCATCCAGCTCCAAACACCCCAGCGCCTGCGCCTTATCCGTATCTCTGATGATCAATGAGCGAAGCAGGAAGGTTGGCTGGATATCCAGCGGCATTACTTTTTCATACATTCCAATGGGAACCATCGCACGCTTGTTCCCCTCTTCCGAGGTGGTAAAAGCAAACTTCTTCCCCGGAAACAGTTTGGCAAGAAACACATTTTTAATTGAAAACTTGTTTATCCCTGGACTTAGCCAACCCAGAAGTTCTCTTTTTCGCCCCTCTTCAAGTACAGAGATCTGCATGTGGTAGCGGCCGAGAAAGTCAAAGGCGTCCGCCGCTGTTCGTCCAGAAAGTATGGAACCCGAGATAACCCGGTTATCCAGTGAGCTGAGTTCCCCGGCAACCAGTTCACCGATATTTGCCCCCAGTCTGCTTTTCAGCAGGCGCGGTTTTTTGACCTGCGGCCCTGCAAGCGAGATGACACGTTCCACAAACAACCGGCCGGTCGTGAACAGTTTTCCAATTGCCACAACATCCTGATAGTTCAGAACCCAGACCGTTTTGTTGATATTGACAGGCTCCAGAAAGTGAATGTGAGTTCCTGACAATCCAGCCGGGTGAAGGCCGTTAAACTCTTCCACTGTAATCTCAGCTAAATCACTCCCCGGAATAGCACCTCCTCTGGCTTTGCACAGATAGGTCTTGCCTTCCGTCAGTTTTGTGATCAGCTTCAGCCCGTTTGTAAAAGCCCCTCTTTGTTCATCCAGAAATATTTCCGGATTCGCTGCCAGGGGATTTGTGTCCATGGCGTTAACAAATATCGCCTGTGGAACAGTGTCAGGTGCAGGGATTTTGCTGAACGGACGAGTCCGAATAGATGCCCAAAGACCTGACTTTACGAGATTCTCAACAACCTGCTCACGGGAAAGGCCTTGGAGTTCCTGCTCCGAATACATGTCAAAGGTTTCTTCTTCATCCCCTTCCAATTTGATCACAACTGACTGCAGCACCCTTCGGGCGCCGCGGTTTATAGCGACGACTTTACCGGCACCTGGCGCTGTAAAAAAAACCCCGGGCGTTTTCTTGTCCTCGAAGAGAATTTGACCCAGCTTGACACTATCGCCCTCTTTAACCTTCATCGTGGGTTTCATGCCATTGTAATCTGTTCCGATCACTGCCACTGATGTCACGCGGTTGCCTTCTTCGATTTTTTGATCCGGCGCTCCTACGATTGGCAGGTCTAAGCCCTTTTTAATCAAAATCATTTTTTTATAACCCTTTATTGATAAAGTGTTATTTGCTGTTATAGAAAATTGATCCTGCCTGCACCGACATTCAACTCACCAGGAAGCTCCACAGAATCATCCGCACCTATCTTTTTAGAGAATATGGGTCGGCTCAATAATTACTTGGCATTTTGCCAGCAAAATGTCCGGTCTTTATAGGACTTTTGTGGACAGCTTATGCCAAGTTATTTTTGTTCGATCCCTATCTCTCCAAATCTTCGGTATTCTCAAAATCGATTTTTAAGGCCCATTGTAAGCTAAATCGCAAATAAATATCAAGCGATAAAGGCAAAACCCACCTGAATTCGGGTAGCGGAACTCCCTAATCCAACGTTGGCGCTAACTCAGTAATGGCGGGGAAAAGTCATGCGATTGCCCTGAGGCAAAACCTGCCTTCCCTATTCGATTATCTGAAGCCGGATCTGCAGTTCTAATTGATTGATTTCACAATTTAATAACGTGTAGAGCCCCTTTCCGTCCCAATAGATAAGCATCGTACCCCTAAAACTGAACTACCTGCAGGCTCAGACCCATCAGTTAAACACTTGATACGCATAACACCCATAGAATCTTACTGTATTGCGACTGATCAGCAGTGGAATCGGCAAAACACTGGAGGCCCTGCTGCACTGGATACATACATGATTACAGAAAGATAACAAATTTATCCCCCCCGCCTGTAAAGAAAAACAGCTTTCTTTAGCTGACAAAAATGAACAAAATTGCTATCAAGTATGAAAACAACATTGAGACAATGCCTTGGTGTTTAATTCGAGGAACAGAACACATTGACCGGGATACAGGCATGACATACGACGAAATCAAGAAAGGGTTGGCAGAATATACAAAAAGAGTCGCGATATTAGAAGGTTATCTTTGAGTTAGCCAATAAAGCAAATCAACTCGATCAACTTGAATTTAATGCATCTCAGGATTCTTTCTGGCAAGATTCCAACACAGACAGGACCTCCACCCTGAAACAGATTGCGGAAATAAAAAACGTTCAGGACCGATGGCAAACTATTTCCTCTCTCAGCCAGGATATTGAATCCGCGGTTGAACTCCTCGAAGCGGAAGAGGATCCCGATTTAATTCATGAGGTTAAACAGCAATTCAAGGAACTCGATAAAAATATTCGCTATTTCGAGCTGAATCATCTCCTTGGGGGAAAACATGACAAGTGTAATGCCATTTTAACCATCAATTCTGGTGCCGGAGGCACAGAATCAATGGACTGGACCGGTATGCTATTACGCATGTACCGCCGCTGGGGTGAGGAGAACACTGCGAAGATCTCAATTCTAGACTTTCAGGCAGGGGACGAAGCCGGGGTTAAGTCTGTTACATTGAGCCTGGCAGGAGAATACGTTTTCGGAAAACTGAAGACAGAGGTCGGCGTCCACCGATTGGTCCGCCTTTCGCCGTTTGACACGAACAAAAGGCGGCATACGTCATTTGCGTCTGTATTCGTCTATCCTGACATTGAAGATGAGATTGATATCCACATCAATGAAAACGATCTTCGGATCGATACCTTCAGATCAAGCGGCGCGGGAGGACAGCATGTCAATGTGACTGACTCTGCTGTCCGGATTACCCACAAACCATCCGGAATTGTTGTGCAATGTCAGAATGAGCGCTCGCAGATTAAGAACAGATCGACTGCCATGAAAATTCTGAAAGCGGCACTTTACGAAAAAGAGGAGGAAAAAAGGCGTCTGGAACAAGATGAATTGTACGCCCAGAAAAAAAAGATTGAATGGGGCAGTCAGGTCAGAAGCTATATTCTTCACCCATACCAAATGGTGAAAGACCATCGGACCAGTCACGAAACCTCCAATACAGCAGCGGTTTTAGACGGGGACCTGAACGCTTTTATTGAAGCTGCACTTGCACAGATGGCCTCGAGCAAATAAAACCTCTCTTTCGATAAAAGTCAATTAACGCTATTCCGTGATGATCAGTCAACAATAAACGGATACCCACCCTCTCTGAAAAAGAAGTAGGTATTTAACAACAGATTTTTTTGAAGATTCACCAGGTAACCTCTTTTTTCGTCAACCAGACGCCGGAATAACCAGACCCCGCCGGCTTTTTTCTGATAGAGCTGAAGTCGGCCGAAATCAAGGAAAAAGCGTCGTTCCCTTTTATTGATGTACAGAATTTGGGGCAGAAATGCGACCTTGTTAACAGAACTGGATACCTTAATAACATTTCCATCAAGGTGCAGCGCGTATCGAATACCGCGGGATGGGTACCAGAACTGATCGCTGTTTGCCTGTCGAAGATCTGAGACCGGATAAAAACTTGACACCGGTTCCAACCCCTTATCAACACCCTTCAAATCACCTCTAACCTCAATCAGTACCGGGGTTTTAAAATCCACAAACCGTTTAAACTGCTCGTTGCCGGTAGTGTTATTCACAAGCTTAACACCAATTGAGTTCAGCGAGTACAGCATCAACAGGTCCTGTGGAGGGTCATAGAGAATATCTTCTACGTAAAAAGTACCTGTTTGGTAGTCTACGCGCGCCTCCAATCTTTTGAGCGCGTTCGGCGTATTCAACCGGACCATCAGTAGAATCTGATCCATCAATGGAATCTGGTCCTGAAGGGATTTTATCTGCACCAGATCAACCTTACCGGCAATCAGAATCCGGTACCATTTTTTCAATTCACTGTTAATCTGTGGATCATTCGGCAACAGAGTTTGCGCCTGCTCCAGCCGCCTGAATGCCATGGCATACTTTTTCTCCTTAACATATCGCTTATAGCGATCCATTAAGTCCGTTGCGGTTTTCTGCGCCGTTCGTTGAAAAGCATCCCGGTAAGTTTCATTGTCAGGAGAACGGGTATAAGCTCGATGAAATTCAATATTCGCCTCTTCAAAGCGCCCTTCGGCTTCCAGATTAAGCCCGGTATGATAGTGATAATTACAGCCGGACAATAGCAAAACAGCACAGAACAACAACCCAAACAACCTTCTTAGTGTGGGTTTTCCAATCCTTAGCGGAGCAAACATACTTTCCTTTCAGGTTTTAAAAACAGTATTTAGGGACAGGTAATTTTCTCAAACCCTGCTTTCAGTTCCATGAGAATGATTCTATGGCACCCCTCATTTATGAGCACCAAGGGGGCTACAACAAACCATCAATATAGCATTAGTTTTTCAATGGTTTTCGTTTTTCAAACGGGACAACTCCTCTTTTAAAATTCCATTCTGGAAAAAGCGAGCGCCATCAACAGCATCAGTAAAAAGCCAGGGATTCACCTTTTTCAGTAGATCGACATCCTTTGACCGAGCATCAGCATCCGAATTATTGATCATTATCTTCAGGAGATAACCCAGATCATTTTGAGGATCAAGCCGGACAGCATCTTCAGCAGTCTTTTCAATCCATGATGCGTAATTGCCGCTGAGATAGTACACTTCAGCTAACAGTGAGTAGAGCCGGGAACAGGATTTGTGGTTCAGAATGGCTTCTCGTAACAGAACTTCCGCTTTTTTCAATATCGATTTCCGCTCTCTGTCTTCAAGAGACTGTGACAAAGCCACCATTGCTTCACCCAGGCCACATATCAGTTCATAAGGACTTTTTTTCCCAACCATTTCTTCCAGATAAAGAATCTCCCGAATATCGGGAAGCCCCTCAGGTGCAGACAATTTCTGGCTCATTGCGTACAATTCCGGCACCCCGGGTTGATCCTGCAGCGGAAACGGAGCTGTTTTTTTTAATTTAAAATCAGGTTGAATCCAGGCCCCAACCTGCTTCGACAGCAGGTCAATCCGGCGGTCCAGACTATCTTGCTCATAGGATATCTCAAAACTTTCCATCCACTCTTTATCAATTGTGATCCTTTTGACCCGCAGGGATATATGCCCTAGTTCCACCACCTGCTGGAAGGAACCTTCAATGACAATCGTTGTCTGAGGGGATATCGGCTGCGATCGATCCGGCCTGAGTGCCCACAGGCTCAGAACACTTTGCGGGTGAAATAACCAGTCGCTGTTAAGCTCCAGATTGGCCTTGATTCTGGCCTGTATGTAATAGCCCAGCCAATCGTTCTGCTTCCGATGCCGCTGGTTGGAAAGTGGTGAGATACCAACCAGCTCTGCACCTAATATGGAATGGGAAAAATAGAATATAACACAGAGGATTCCATAACAAATGATAGTTTTTTTGAAAACAATCATTTCCTACATCGAGTCTAGTACTGTTGTTTGTAGATATCCGATCTTTCTTCCTGCTGTACACCAAAACTGGTAGCAGCGGGTTCTTGTTCCTGCTGAGTCTTAGTCTCATCCAGGGGCTCCATGACATCAAGCATATCTTTCATTTTCTGTTCATATTGAGCATTAATTTCTTCAAGTTCAGTTACTCGAGCTTGTAGCTCTTCGATTTTCTGAACAGCATTTTTAACTTTTGTTCCTAATTGCTCTAGTATATCCATGTTTTTCCTCTAATTGAAAAAATTAACAATAAATCAAGGATGCTCTCCTTAATTAACGTGAGAAACGCCGAATCGCAAGCGTTTTGTTAGTCATCCTGCCCTCAAGACAAATAAATATGGCAAAACAACCAACAAACTATTGAAATAATTGTATAATGTTTATTGCTCTGCTCTGTTGGGCATTCTTCGCGGGAGACAAGTACTAATTATACTTAATATCAAGGGCATTCAGTATTGATTGGTTGTATTCAACCTCCATCTCCTTTTTCATTTGCTCTATCAGACCACTGATTAAAACATTTGCCTTCTGCTGTTTTAACTGGTCGACAAGGCCTTCATATTCTTTGTTGTCAGATCCCTGTATTCTGCCCTCTTTTTTATCTTCCAGGTAAACCAGAAAGTGCCGATCGGTATCAGAGACAGCCCTGATCTGCCCTTTTCTCATTTTATACACTTCGTTTCGAAAGTTTTCACCAATCTGGAACCCCCCGCTTTGTCTATCCGCATAGTTGAAGGTCACCGTTTGAGATTTAACTCCCATTTGACCGATCCGGTTTTCAAAATCACTTTTTGATGTCACAGCCACTCCATCCTTTGCAGATGTTTCTTTCGCAACCTTTTTGGCTTTTTCTGATTTAGCGAAAAATTCAACTCTCTCTTTCACATCTTTCAATGGTTTGGTAAACGGATCAATCACTTCAGCCACTTCATACACAATAAAGCCTTTATCTCCAGATAGATTGACGAATCCTCTGTCATTTTTCTTCTTTGATTTGATCTCCTGATATATTTGATAGCTATAGCCAAGATCTTTCAAGTTTTTTGAATCATCAAAAGCATCACTTTTTACGATTTGTTTGTGGTTTTCCATCGCCAGTTCTTCCAATGATTTATCCGGAAATGTCTTAACCAGTTTCGAAATCTTGTTATTCAAACGGCGGGTGGCTTTTCTGTTTCGTATGGTTTCCGTAATCTCTTTTTGGACTGACTCGAAGGACTTGAGTACAGAGGGTTTTTTATCCATCAATTCAACAACATGGTAACCATAGTTGGTAAGAAAAGGCTTGGATAGTTCATTTTTCTGAAGATTATCTACGACTACCTCAAACGCTCCTAGGAACGTACCTTTTTCAACCCAGCCCAGCATCCCGCCGTTTTTTGCAGATACGGGATCCGCTGAATTTTTCTTGGCAAGGGAGGGAAACCGTTTCGGATTTGCCTTGAGTTGCTGATAAATCTTTTGAGCCTTGTTTGCCGCCTGGCTCATCCCTTTTTCATTTTTGTCTGCTGGAATGGAAATCAAGATATGACGTGACAGAAATGACGCCCGGGTTGAAAATTCACGGGCCTTATTCTTCTCGTAATATCGCTTGACCTCCTTATCCCGTACAATAACTTTATCACTTGAGTCACTGACCTTGAGCGGAAAATACTTTATCTTAAACTGCTTTTTCTGCTGAAACTCATTTTTATGACCCTCATAATAGTCATTCAGTTCAGCATCACTCAGTTTGACGTCATCTGAAAACAGCTCAGGTGTATATTCAACAACTTTTACCGTCATTTGAGTTTTATATCGACGATACTCATCTTTAACGAACTGCTGACTAACAAGGACTCCCGATGTCAATAACTGTAGGTATTTTTCCGACAACAGATTTTCCCTCAAATCTTTTTCGTACAGCAGTTTGTCGATGCGGTTGTTTGTCAGCATCCTGGCATATTTTTTAGGATCGAATCGGTTATCGGTTTGAAAGGCCGGTGTATTAAAAACCGATTGTGCCAATTCATAGTCTGTGACAGATAAACCGAGTTTCTCAGCACTTTTCAGCAACAACGCATTGTTAACCAGTTGCTGTACGATCTGAGACGGCAAATTAATCATTTTCATATATTCAGCCGCCCGACTCTTGAATCTCTGCCGAATGTCATTCTGAGCCTGCTCAAAAGCCCTTTGATACTTTTCAACCTTGATTTCGTACCCATCAATGCTCGCGATGGTGTTAATTCCCTGGCTTCGATACGCTGAAACCCCAAAAAGCGTCATCACCATCACCACTATTGCCACTATGAATTTTACGCCAAACGATTGTACATTGTTTCGAATTAGATCCAGCATCCGTGTTTCCTTTAATAATATGCTACGATATCGTGAGGGACTGATGAGAAACGATTCTATAAATACCTCATTTGACATCAGCTTTTATTTGGCTTGATGACAAAGCCAGTTATTCTTGTACACCAAAGAAGCAATTTAACTAAAGTGCTATATAATCGTCAAATTAATGCATCAAGAATCAGCCCAAAAAATGGGAAATCGGTCTCAGATTGGTAAAACCAGCCTAAATGTTTCAAACACTGACCACACAATGCCACCTGCCACTGAAACCCCTGAAACCAGGTCCATTCTGAAGAGACTTCGCCAAGAACAGCGCATCCATTAGCTTTTCGAAAACATCCTATCTGGAACATCTGTCCTGAAGGGTTTAAAAAAGTGTGATCAAAGGCACCCTGAAAGTTTATTCGGTATTCCGGACTGGAAATTATGTGTTCACAATGCTTACACAATAATTTCCGCTCTTTCTTCGATTTCTTCTTTTCCTTTTGTTCTGTTTCCCGTTTATCCCGTTTTCCCCCATCTTCAGTGTATAGATAATATGGTAAGGGGTTTAACCAATTAACAATGATTATTTCCCAGGGTGAGATTGTTTCGGATTGATGCCCTGCCATCCGGTTTATGCCTGACAGAAATAAAATAGCGTTTTCAATCGCGCCTTGAGCAATATTTTTTTGAGGCTTCCCATCGTGTATTTCTGCCATGATAGAGCTCCATTGGACATTTTAAGATAGATTTCATCTCTAATGCAGCGTATCCTTTTTGTATAAATATTAACAAGCCGATCTTTCAGAAATCGGCCGTCCTGAATTGAAATTGTGTGTGATTTCACAAGTGCCGATTGGAAAATAACAGTTGACGGTGCCAGAAACGCTCAACCAACCATCGTGCAAATCAGCCTTCCACTCCAACTAACAACATAAAATCCGTGGTTCAACTAACAGCGTTCAGCAAGATAATTACACTTGGTCCAAAGGGAACCTTCAGCAATCAAGCCGCCAGCCTGGTCGGGGGAGATGAAATCGATACCATTGAATACACAACCACCATTCCCCACATCGCAAAAGCGGTTGTAAAAGACAACAATGTTCTGGGCGTCATCCCCATCGAGAACTCAACCTCCGGCATGGTTGGGCAGGCACAGGATAGTCTCGTGGACTCAGATGTTGTTATTATCAATGAGCTGCAGATTGATATCCACTTCAGCCTGGTTTCACACGTCCCGCTGGGTGAGGTCAAACATTTCTTCTGCCATGCGGAGGCTTTCAATCAGACCATGATATTCACAGCTGAAAATATGCCTGAGGCGAAGGTTGTCTTTTCCAACTCAAACATACACTCCGGAGAACTATTTCTTGAAAGGAGCCAGGAGCCAGTCGCAGCGATCATTCCCAAGGCATTGATCACCAAAGAAGCTGCATTCCGTGAAAGGCTGATGGCTAACAATGTTCAGGATTATGAACAGAATATTACACGCTTTGTTGTCATCCAAAAGACTCCCGAGGGTTATAAACCGGACTATTCAAAAAACAAAACCTCGTTATTTCTTGAATTCAAGGAAGACCGGCACTCCATGCTGTTTGAATTGTTAAGGGAATTCCATGTCTTTGGTATCAACCTTTGCCGACTGGAATCCAGGCCACTGAAAGATACACCCTGGCGATACAGTTTCTTTATTGATCTGATTAATAACCACCGAGTAGAATCCTGTCTTGAGGAGCTACAGAAGCAGGATATCGGGTATAAAGTTTTCGGCAGTTTTGACCGAATTACCAATTGAGGGTACCAGACTTATGACAGTTTACTGGAACATGAATCCGGAGATATTTCAAATCGGTTTTCTTGCCCCCCGCTGGTATGGAGTTATGTTTGCTGCGGCTTTCCTGGTTGGCAGTTTCATTGGAAACTGGATTTTCAAAAGGGAGAACCAACCACCGGAATCCCTTGACCGAATTCTACTTTATATGCTTTTCGGAACAGTGATAGGTGCCCGCCTGGGAGAGTGTCTCTTTTACAACCCCTCCTACTATCTTTCAAACCCCATTGAGATATTCAAGATCTGGAAAGGGGGACTGGCAAGTCACGGAGCCGGTGTCGGACTCTTCATCTCCACCTATCTGTATGCCCGGAATACGCCGGGGCAGTCCTACATATGGATCCTGGACCGGGGATCTATCGTTGTCGCACTCAGCGGCTGTTTTATTCGGCTGGGAAACCTCTTTAATTCTGAAATCATTGGTAAGCCGACTGAAAGCACTTGGGGATTCGTTTTTCAACGAATCGACTCCCTCCCCAGGCATCCGGCACAGTTGTACGAATCAGCTTTATACCTGCTAATATTTCTGCTGCTTATGACCATTTATCTGAAAGCGGACCTTAACAAAATACCAGGTTTACTGATCGGCCCGTTTCTGATTTTGATTTTCAGCGTACGATTCATGATTGAATTTCTGAAGGAGAATCAGGTAGGGTTTGAATCGGATCTGATCCTTAACATGGGGCAATTCCTCAGTATTCCTATGATTTTACTGGGGTTATTCATTTTAATTCGCATCTCAATTCCTGCTGCTCGCTTAGCCCGTTCATGATAGCTGTTAACATATTCAGAACCAGTTAAAACCATCAATCAATGGACAGGGCCTATATCATGTCAAATTCACGAGACCTTTACCTCCTCGATTAATGACTGTCATCACACCAGAACACTATCACGCAAAAAAAGCACTTGAATCCAACAATATCATGTGCATATCCCAAGAAGCTGCGGCCAGGCAGGATATTCGCCCTCTTCGTATCGGGATACTGAACATCATGCCGAATGTCCAGACATACGAATTCAACCTGCTTCATCCCCTTGGAAAGTCTATCCTGCAAATTATTCCGGTTTGGATAAAACTCAGTACGCATCAGTACAACACATCCAGCAAGCTGCATCTGGACGATTTGTATATTCCGTTCAAGCAAGCGGTTGATGAGGCGCCGTTGGATGGGCTGATTATAACCGGGGCTCCGGTTGAAGAACTGGCGTTCGAAAAGGTCAAATACTGGGAAGAAATTCAGAGCATCATTCGCTACGCCCGAAGAAACATCATGTCCACACTTGGAATATGCTGGGGTGGCATGGCACTGGCAAAAACCATTGGTATCGATAAGACAGCCTTTGCTGAAAAACTTTTTGGCGTTTTTGAGTATCAGAACCTGAATAAACACCATCCGATCACCGGGGATCTGGACGACAGTTTCAGATGTCCTCAAAGTCGACACTCCGGCTATGCGGATGAGCTGCTTGAGCAAGAAAGAGACAAAGGGAACATCAACCTGCTGGCACATTCGCCGGATACAGGATACCTGATTTTCGAAACAACCGACAGGCGATTGATGATTCACCTAGGACACCCGGAATACAATTCCGGGAGATTGATCGAGGAGACCCTGCGTGATCGTGACAAGGAAAGGACTGATGTTCGTGATCCTGAGAATTTTGACTTGGAAAACCCGGTTAACCGCTGGCGATCACACCGAAATGAATTTTTCAGCCAGTGGATCAAATTCGTGTATCAGGAGTCTGAGTATGATGTAGCCGGTGTTTTCAGCTGAGCAATGCAGACATTCAGATTACCCCGACATCACTCCCCTTGATCCACACCTCATCTCCAGTATGTAGTCTTACCTTCCACCAGTTTTCACGTTTTTCAAGAATAACAAACTCCGTTCCGCCGGGCAGCGATTTCTGGTAAAACGACTCATAACTGCTGCCAGGGCCTTTTCGTGCAGGGGTACTGTTCGTCACCACCACACCGGCTTTGATAAAATTAAACTGATAGATCGAATAGAGATAAGACCCGCCAAACCCAAGATTGAGCATAAACAGGATGATCAGCCCCATTCTCAGAAAAACATGTCGTCGGAAAATCATTCCAGCCAGCACCGCCCAGAAAAGCGCAAAAACCACGAAAAATATCAGCCGCCGCGTTTCGTATGCCATCATATAGTGCCAGAAAGCCAGTCCCCTTACCATTTTATCCCACCAGCCATTATCAGGAACATACAAATTGAGGCGGCTTCGAGCCTGATCGAGGTTGTATTGAAGATCGGCAAATCCCGGCAGGCGTTTTTCAGCCTGGCGATAACTTAATATCGCCTTCCCGATCTCTCCGGCTTCAAAATAGGCGTTCCCCATATTGAAGTACAGATAGCCATTTTCAATCTGGTGGTCCTGTATCAATGATCGAAATTGACCCGCAGCCTTAATCATCAGCACTCTTTTCTGCTCCCCTTTCTGCTTCAAACCAAGCTCAAAATTCGCCTGGGCCGATGAAAAAAGCGATTTCGCATCCTGGGTTGTTGTTTGTGCCTCAAGCGTGGCAAT
>JAOZRE010000058.1:0-11359 GCA_029940215.1 bacterium
ACACGTATCTACAGGATTTTCCACAAATAATTCATACCCGGACGGACTTTTTCGGACCGCCTCGGATCACCCGCAGTAGATGATAGTAGTTAAGTTACCCCCGGCAAAGCCGGGGGTTTACCTGTTATAATTAATCCCCATTCTGGCCAGGTACCTGCTCGACAACCGTTGCAAATAATATCAACTCCAGCCGTTAATCGAAATGGAAAGACTGATTGACCATTCCATTTCCCCGTATGCTGTCAGAACATATCTGGTTGCTGGGAAACTATTACTTCAACCCCTTCCTCGTTAAGGGTGAGAACACCTCTGCGCTCTTAGAGGTTGGCGTATCAGCTGTGACCGATCTGGTCATTGAACAGCTGAAAGAGCTGAACGTTTCACCTGATCATTTCGTTATGACCCACCCCCATGCCGACCATCTGACTGGTCTGCCAGGGCTCAGGGCACACTATCCCAATGCAGGCTGGATCTGCGCAGAAGGTGCCCCTGAAATCATTTCACACCCCAAAGCCCTGACAACATCCGAAACTGCTGCCAACTGCTGGTAAAGCGTTCACGCATGGTATAAATATTCCTGAAAAAGTCTGCGTATGTCCTATTCCCATGTTATTTCCCGTTGACAGATCTGGCAGTTTCAGTATGGTATCTTTTTTAAATCGGTACGGATGGTACCGACGATTCTTTCATCCGCGCCCTGTTGACTCCTGGTTGTCAGGTCCCAATGGATTTGGATTCGACATTGCCAAAAACAAACGGTAAAGGGATGATCAGCGCATTTCAACTCTATCTGGAAGATTACCATGGCTGAAAATACGTTTAAGAATATTCATGAGCAGATCGTTTCCACTGTAAGCAAAAACGCGGACAGCACAGCATTTAAATGGTTTGAAGAAAATGGCCAGCTGTCCGGTGTCACCTGGTCCCAGTATTATGACCAGATGAAGCAGGCATCGAAAAGCCTGATGTCACTGGGCGTGGAAAAGGGAGACAAGGTTAATGTACTCAGTAATACCCGTTACGAGTGGGTCCTCGCAGATTTTGCCAATGTCAGTATCGGTGGTGCCACTGTCGGTATTTACCAGTCAAACCTGGCCAAAGACTGCCAGTATATTATCGATCATTCCGAAGCGGTTGTTATTTTTGCAGAGGACGATGAGCAACTGCAGAAACTCCAGGAAGTACGGAAGGAAATTCCCAACATTCGAAAAGTCATCATGTTTACGGGAAGCCATAAAGGTGATGACTGGATAATCGACTATGAAGACTTCCTGGCCCTGGGTAAGGACATTTCCGATGTGGATTTTCTGGCTCGTTCCAACGCCGTATCGGCAGAAGATATTGCCGGAATCATCTACACATCCGGAACCACAGGCGTTCCCAAAGGAGCGGTTACATCAAACGGCAATTTCCTGTTTACGACCAGCGGTGTTATAAAGGCCCTCAGCTTCGAAGATGACGACGAAACATTTATCTTTCTACCCCTTGCCCATGTCTTTGCCAGGATTCTGGTCAACAGTGTCATCGCCGTCGGCAACACCATGACTTTCTTCAGAGGCATGGACACCCTGGTGGACGACTTTCAGATTGTCAAACCACACTATTTTGCCAGTGTTCCCAGAATTTACGAGAAGGTATATTCAAAGGTCCTCAGTGGTGCTGAAGCAAAAGGAGGTATTGCCCTGAAGATCTTCAACTGGGCGTCAGGTGTTGGGGAACAGGTCAGTGACCTGCTTCTGGCCAAGAAGCCTATACCCGGCATGCTGGGTTTTAAGTACAAATTGGCAACAAAGCTCGTATTCAGCAAGGTTCAAGCCGCACTGGGCGGACGTGTCCGTTACTGCATCAGTGGTGCTGCCCCTCTGAACCCAACCATCGCCAAGTTCTTTCACGCAGCTGACATTCTGGTTCTGGAAGGTCTTGGTATGTCCGAAAATACATCTGTCACCAACGTCAATCGCCCGGATAATTATAAGTTTGGATACGTGGGGTTACCGATAGATGGCGTCGAACAGAAGATCGCCGAAGATGGCGAAATCTGCTTCAAGGGGGCCAATGTCATGCAGGGGTATTATAAAATGCCCGAAAAAACCGCAGAGACCTTTAACGGCGAATGGCTGCTTACCGGCGACCTGGGAGAAATCGATGATGAGGGTTTCCTGAAAGTTACCGGCCGTAAGAAAGACTTGATCATCACCGCCGGCGGCAAAAACATCGCACCCTCTCGTATCGAAGGCATTATCGCGACTTCCAAGTACATCAACCAGATCTGCGTTATCGGCGACCAGCGCAAGTTCCTGAGCGCCCTGGTAACCCTTGATGAGGAAAATGTGATGGATTACGCGAACACCAACGGGATCTCTTATAAGAGTTTCGACGACCTGATCAGGAACGAGAAGATTCAGGAGCTGGCGGAAGCCGAAGTGGCGGAAAAAAATAAGGAGCTGGCCTCCTTTGAATCTATCAAGAAGATCCACCTGGTCCCGGAATTCACCGTTGAGAACGAGATGATTACCCCGACCTTCAAGATCAAGAAAAATATCGTTTCTGATACCTATAAATCAGAAATCGATCAGTTGTACCCCGGTAAATAGTCTTCAAACGGGTATGCCCTGCCTAAGGGCATACCCGCCACGCCTGCACCGCACCAAAAAACAAAATTCTTACCAAAGCTGTTCACATTCATTCCTCCCCCTTTCCGTTCCCAACGACAGTTGACACATCCTCTATTTTTTTTATTTATTTCTTGATTTCAAAGCCGTTATTTGATAGAGATCAACTATCCCGTTTGGGCCATGTGCATTCCAGTGATAACACACTGTATTTATTTGTCATATTCAGCAACATGGCCTTTTGAACATAACTGGATACACTATTGAACCCGATTCAGCGTCCAGAATCGCTTTTCAAATCAAGAGCGCGAGAGACGGCTTTCCGTGATTGAATGCTATTTAATCCTCAGAGGAGAACGTTTATCATGTCTAAGAAAACAGCGATCAGACTTGTCAGTCTGATACTCATGCTGATCGGCTTTCAGGCCGGTTCAGCCTGGGCACAAAGCATCCTGATATTCAGTACCTCACACAGCAATACCGGCCCCAGCGAAGTAAAAAAGGCCGTCGGTGCCATGAAGCTGATCATCAGCTCTTTCTCGCCGATACAGGAAATTCGAATAAACGATGAGGTTCGCCAGACCCAATCGGCCACCACCGTCCAATTCGAAATTCCCTACCAGCTGCAGGAGGGAGAAAACAGTTACAACATCAAAGTCATTACTGAAGAGGCAGAACAGCAGAAAGCATTCATCCTCAATTACGTAAAACCGGAATACGGAGACAGACCCGACAAAGGCCCATTCCGGCTCATCACTGCGGCGGGCCTGATCTACACAGACAACACCACTGCTGTCAAGGAGGATAAAACAGCCGGATCCAAGCTGTTCCTGACAGTCATCCCCCAGTATCGAATAACGATGGATCTGGAGACGGACCTGCTGGTGCGGGGCATTGTGATGCGGGAGAAATTCTCCGACTCCGACCTGGAAACACTGGAGACTGTCTTTACACAGGTTGATGCCAAATACATGAAACAGGCCGCTTTCGGTGACTGGCAGCTTGTTGCCGGCCTGAACGACATTGGCGGACAGACCTCTGGCCTGACAGCAGAAAATAAGGTTGAAACCAACCTGTTCCTGGGTGGTTCCGTCAAGCTGGATGCGTTGGACGAAAAAAGGGTCAGCCTGGGAGGTAAGCTTACCCTGAAAAATGCAGAAGACGCTTCCTCAGAGGATTACGACCGCGACGGCTCCCTGTTGAACCTCAACGCCAAATGGAAACGGACGTTCGATAACATCGCCGCAACATTCAAAGGGGACTACGACTTCTACGATGCAAAAGGGTTGTATGAAGATTATTCGGCGCTTGGAGTAGGTGCAGAAGGAAAGATTCCCATGGACAAACTGCTGACGCTCAACGGTGGTCTCGATATGACATTAACCGCTTATAACAAGATCGACCCGCGAAAAGGGGATAAAGAGGCCTCCACCCTCATCACCCTGTCTGTAGGGGGGACGTATAAATTACCGGACTTTTTCGGGATTACCCTGATCGGGGACCTGACAGTCAAACAGCAGTCATCAAATATTACCACCAAAGAGTACGCTGAAAATCGGGTAAGTGTCAGCGCGGTGTACATCTACTAAATAACCGGAACCCATGAATTCAAACACATTCACACAACTACCCAACACGAATCAAAAGGGATCAGGTATGAAAACAATCATCAGGCACAACATCCTCATGGCAGTGGCCCTCCTGCTGGCGATTCAGGTCTACGGAGCAAGCGCAGGATCCGTTCTGCTGCTGAAAGGGAAGCTCAAAATCCAGAAGGCAGACACCTTCGAAGTCGTTGAGACCCCCAATACCAGAATAGAAATCATGGAAAACGATCAGGTCCATACAGCGGGTAAAACCCGCGCCAAGATCACTATGAGGGGGCAGAAAGAAACCGTTCATCTCTACGCCAACTCGTTTCTCACCCTGGAAAAGGTGGATGACGATAAAAGCCAGGTATCACTTCTGATCGGCAAGGCCCGCTTCGTTGTGGAGCCCACCACCAGCCGCCTCAGCAACATGAGGCGGAAGTTTCAGATCCGAACCGGGAACACCTTTATCGGTATCAGAGGCACCACCCTTATCGTCCAGACCAACGGCATTTCAACCTTTGTCCTGACACTCGCAGGTCTGGTAGGGGTGGCCAACCTGGCCAATCTGGATTACATGGTGGAACTTGCAAAAAACCAGGCGACTCAGACCCACAGAAAAGCCGCACCCACACCGGCGATCACCGTCCCGGAAAGCGTGGTGGAAGAGATCGTGACCACAGACGAGGCTGAGGAGTGGGAAGGTGTTGAGTTCGAAGAAGAGCCTGAAACATCGGACAAGGAAAAGGAATCGCGAGACGAAGAGGCACTGCCTGATGACGACCTGGAAGCGGTCAAGGAGGCAACAGGTGCCGTGGACGACGCCCGCGATCAGGTTCAGGCCTCATCCGGTTCCGGCACATCTATTGACTTTACCGTGACCGAACAAGAATAACAACCAAGCCGACAAACCACACATGACATGAACCTATCAATAGGAGAACCTCACCATGAAACGTTTCAGTCTGTGGGCCTCAATGGCCCTCCTCATCGGCCTGCTGACAGTGATATCCTGCCAGCACGAGGATGAAAAGAGCGACGGGCCTGTCTTCGTCACAGTGAAGGTACGGCTCAACAGTCGGAATGAAAGCATGGGGCCGAGTTTCGTCTTATCAAGCGGTGTTGTAAGTGCTTTCGTCTCTGCAGTGCCGGATTCATTTTACCCGTTTACGCCGTCGACTGATCTGGGTGCCGGTTTTGACGCGCAGTTGTTCAATCTGTCCGATGGCACGGTATTGCTCACAGTCCCACTGGACACCCCCATGCGTCTTGCAAAGGTCACCTATTCAGCTGATCTATCCCTGGAGGCCATGCTGTCTGGTGCAACACAACCCAGCTTTCTCGGCGCATCGGATGCTTTCACCGTCACTGCCGGTACCACCTCCATGACAGTGGAGGTGGTGATGGAAACCATCAGCGGTAGTTCCCCAATCATCGGCGGAACCAACCAGTCAACACCACTCTCCCTGGCTGGGAATTCAACCTACTTTGCCGGTGATAATGGCACTGCTGGTGCAGCCGCAGGGACCGGGACGATTGACGCTGTAATACCCTATCCTTATGGATTAACAACCGATGGGACCTATCTATATGCAACAGACAGCGCCCAGAGTGTTATCTATCGCATCAATATCAGCACCAGTGTAGTGGAAATCATTGCAGGGCAGGATATGGTGACCGGTTCGGACGACAATTCTGTGGGCACCTCAGCCACATTTACCGCACCAGCAGGGATCACCTATCTATCCGAACCGTCCGGGGAGGTACTTTACGTCACAGACTACTCGAATAACAACATCAGGCGGGTTAAACTGTCCGGGACCTTCGAGGTATCAACTGTCGCAGGGTTCGCAGGCCCTGGCAGCTACGTCGATGACCCAACCGGTACCGATGCCCGTTTCGAAACCCCTTACGGGATCGTGGCAGATAGAAGTGGCGATTTTCTTTATGTAGCTGATCAGGATAATCATGCCATCCGTAAGATTTCAACAACTTTTCCCAACGCTGTTACCAACCTCGCAGGGGCTGATGATGGGGTATCTCTTGGAAATGTTAATGATACAGGGACTGATGCCCGGTTCGAGAACCCGACTGATGTGATGATCGTTGATGATTTTCTCTATGTCACTGACATGAATAACGGGTCAATTCGCAAGGTAGACATTACCACAAGAGAGGTGACAGATTTTGCAACTGGCTTCAGCATTCCAAGGGGGTTATCGACGGATGGCACGAACCTCTACGTATCCAGTACAGGTGCTTGGCAAATATATATTGTTCCACTTGCCACAGGAACACCAACTGTCCTTTCTGGATGGGGATCCCCGGGTTGTACTGAAGGGCCTTCAGCCACTGCGGCGTTTACAACACTGAAGGGGTTGGTATCAGACGGAAACGCCCTTTATGGCGCAGACAATGGCTGCGCAGCAATATTCAGAATCGATTGATAAAGCAGAGAGAATGGCATGAACCTATTGAATGGAGAACCATGAAACGTTTTAGCCTGAGGGTATTCATTGCCCTCCTCATTCTGCTACTGGCAACGATATCCTGTCAGCATGAGAATGAAAAAAGTGACGGGCCTGTCTTCGTGACGGTGAAGGTACGGCTCAACAGTCGGAATGAAAGCATGGGGCCGAGTTTCGTCTTATCCAGCGGTGTCGCAAGCGCTTTCGTCTCTGCAGTTCCAGATTCATTTTACCCGTTTACGCCGTCGACTGATCTGGGAGATGGTTATGACGAACAGTTAATGAACCTGCCGGATGAGACAGTATCACTCACCGTACCGCTGGACACCCCCATCCGCATTGCAAAGGTTACCTATTCAACTGTACTGACACTGGCAGAGATGCTGTCAGGTGCAACTCAACCCAGCTATATCGGTTCGTCGGATGCCTTTACCATCAGTGCCGGCACCACTTCCAAATCGGTTGAGGTCGTTATGCAGGCAATCAGCGGGGGCAACTTGATGGGTGAAGGCGTGCAAGGACAGGCGCTGAGCCTGAGCGGAATCGTGACCACCTTTGCCGGGTCCGGTGCTTATAACCACGCTGATGGTATCGGAATCGCAGCTGATCTTACCGAACCCCATGACGTCTGTACCGATGGATCCTACCTCTATGTAGTGGATAAAGGATTCGATGAAAGCTACATCAGGCGGATCAGCCTTGCCACAGGCGCTGTTGACACCATTGCAGGTAACGGCACATCTGGATATGCAGACGGAACAGGAACTGGGGCCCAGTTTTTCGCCCCGGCCGGCATCACCACTGATGGTAGCAACCTCTATATTGCCGATCAGGAAAACAACAGAATCCGCCAGGTCGTGATCGCCACAGGGGTCACCACAACCATAGCAGGTAATACCACTCCCGGAACAAATGACGGAACCGGATCATCTGCCCAGTTTGACTGGCCGACAGGCATCACCCTGGTGGGAGGCGACCTGTACGTGGCTGATATGAACAATAACCTGATCCGAAAAGTGAATATCGCCACTCAGGTTGTCGAAACCTTCGCCGGAGACGGCACGCCCGCTTTTCTGGAGGGAACCGGGACAGGTGCCCAATTTGATACTCCGCATGATATCACCACCGACGGGACCAACCTCTATGTGGTGGACCAGTTCAATCACCGAATCCGTAAAATCGTAATCAGCACGCAGGTTGTATCCACCCTTGCCGGTGACGGTACTAATGCATCAACCGACGGAACTGGAACAGGTGCCCAGCTAAATACACCGGAAGGCATCACCACCGACGGGACCTATATCTACTTTACCGACTGGGGCGTCAGCACCGTACAACCACCAGAGCAGAGTGTACTCCGCCGGACAGAGATCAGCACCGGTATTACTCAGACAATTGCAGGGGGATCAGCAACCGGCGGGAACTGTGATGGAAATGATACCTGGTGTTACAACGGAACCGGGACCGACGTCAAATTCCAGTGGGCTCATGACCTGACCACGGACGGCACCTATCTCTACCTGGCAGATTTCTACAATCACCGGATTCGCAGAATTGAGTAACGAAAAATTGCTACCGCTTGCCAACCACCACGAAGGCGGCCCAGTAGTATGGGTGGTCCCACTCCGTTTTCAGCATGGAGAGCTGGGACACCTTCAGGGCCTGCCTCACCGTTTTACCCGCCAGCATTTCATTATAAAAACCAACCATCAATAGCCGGGTTCCCTCGTCGCTCACTGGCCAGAGAGAGTTCAGCACACTTTTGACCCCGGCCTCCTGAAAGGCGCGCCTGAGGCCGTACACCCCCTCTCCTGCATGGATTTCGCCCACGCCGGTCTCACAGGCAGACAGCACCACCAGCTCCGTTCCTCTGAGATTCAGATTCAAAACCTCCAGGGCAGTCAGGATGCCGTCATTATTGGTATCGATATCCCCCAGGAAGGGAGCATTGGCGTTGATCCCCGCAAAAGCAAGGCCAGCCCTCAACAAAGGGTTATCTCCCGGTGGCGGCAGGCGGTTACGGACGCCCCGTTGCAGGGATAGCAAACGGCGAATCATGCTGTCCTCGGGTTTCAGGAAAAAGCCGTGGGTGGCAATATGGACAATCCAGGGTGGTTGTTTAATCAGTCGGAGTTGCTGTTCCTCCGCCTGGCGCTTGGAATAGATGGTGGATTTAATTTTTTTCTGGTCGGACACTGTTTTGATCGCTGCCCCCTCTTTCTCAGCGCCGACCAGCTTGTTAAAAGAGAGTGAGCGAAGCCCCACCGAGGCCAAACGGAGTCCGTTGCTGACAGCCCCCCGCCGGTCCATGATCTCTTTTTTCAGATCTCGGATAGTATCCACATCATAGTCAGGTCCGGCGACAATCAGGATCTCTTTTTCAGCAGTCGGCAGTGTAGAGATTGCCAGGTCCCTGCTTGAGGAGAGAATTCGCAGGTCGCTGCTTTCCAGCAGGTAGCGATCGTTTTCATCAATCAACGTGTCAAAGGGCAGCAGGTGCAGGATACTGTCCGGTACGATATAGATAGTTCCGCGGCTCTTCAGAAACGGCAACAGGGGTTTCCAGATTTTGGCATAGAGCTCCTGGCCGGCCTCCTTCAACTCATCCTCTTCGGTGTCTTCCGCCTGGATCATTCTCCGATATTCAGCCACAGCCTGTTGCATAATCAGCAGTTTTCCGAGGGGGACCAGGTTAATGTGGTAGCCCTGTTCGCCATCCTGGGTGGCCACCACTGCCAGCACCTCAGAGCGCCTGTCTTTGTAAACCAGAAAATCCACCAGGGCCGTACTTTCGTCCAGTTTTTCCAGAACATCCTCCACCCGAACCTGCTGCGTTCGATATCGATACAAAAGGCTGGCACGCCCCAACCGGGCTTGGAGTTCGTTGCGTTTTTCCTCGAGCGTCAGCAGTTTCTGTTGAAACGTCTCTGCACTCTCGCCGGCAGGCCCTGACAGTGTTCTTGCCGCCAGCTGTTTCTGGATCGATTGCAGCTCCCGGGTCAGATCATGCAGTTCTGGAGAGCCCGACATCTGAACAATCTGTTGAATCTCCGAAGCGATTTTCAGCAGCAGCCCTTTACGTTGCAGGCTGATACACAACGCCATTCGCGCGGCCTCCGGTGTATTCATCCGCACCAGCAGTCTCACAAAACGATCCTTTTCCGGCTTGTGCAGGCGGATATACCCCTGCCGTGCATTCTCACCGGTGGCCCAGAGCACACGATCCAGAAAAGCGGACCTGCGTTCAAACCCTTTTTTTCGCAGCGACATTGCCTTTTTAAGCATTTTTTGAGCCTCGTAAACATCTCCCAAGCTGTTCAGGGCTTCAAAGGTGTAGGGATGTTTGCTGCCCAGATTCTCCCCGGCAAGCGTCAGTGCCTCTGACAGCATCGTCTCAGCCTCCGGTAACCGGTTGAGCGCCAGGTACATCTTTGCCAGATCGATCATGCTACGGATGACGTCCGGATGTTTTCGCCCCAGGGTTTCCCGTCTTGACTGCAATGCCTGCACAAAAAGCATCTCAGCCCGTTCATGTCGACCCCGCACATAGTTTACCCGGGCCAGGTTATTCAACGCCTTCAGGGTATTCTGGTGGGTTTTCCCCAGCCGCTTCTCCCAGGTTTTCAGGACAATCTGAAACTGCTTATCGGCCTTAACAACCTTTTTCTGGAGCATATACAGAAAAGCGAGATTGTTGACTGCTGCAACGGTGTCGGGATGGTCGGCCCCTTTAACAGCTGTGTTCAATCGAATCACCCACAGATACAGGGGTTCCGCCTTATCGAACAGTCCCTGGCTTTCATACAGCAGGGCCAGATTATTCATAATGGTAATCGTTCGGGGATGCTCCCGCCCCATGACCGTTACGGCATCTTTTATAGCGCCTGAGAAACAGGGCTCTGCCTTATCGTACAGCCCGATGTTCTCATATAGAAGCCCGAGATTATTCAGTGCCGTGATCGATTCAGGGTGGCGCTCACCAAACACCTTCCTGGAATCGGCCAGCACCTTCTGCAGGGCATTTTCCGCCTGCCGGTAGAAACCCTGTTTTCGGTAGATACCCGCCAGGTTATTCAGATCGATGATGGTATTGGGATGTTTGTCGCCCAGAGACTTTCGGTCGAATGTCCAGACCTGCAGGTAAGTTTTTTCCGCTTTTTCGTAGGCCCCCTGATCCTCAAACAATCGAGCCTGATTTGCCAGCAGCGAGAATACCTCTGGACTGTTATTACCCACCTGATCACTGACCTGCTCAATGGCCTCATCAAACAGGGTGCCGGCCCTGTCGTAAAATCCCATGCGGCGATACAGTTCAGCCAGGCTGCCAACGGTGTAAGCCACCTCGACATCTTCTTCACCCAGAAGCGCTTTCTTTCTCTCCAGTACTCGAATGTACTGAGCCTCAGCCTTGTCATAGTGGCCCCGGGCAAGGAAAACAGACGCCAGGCTTTCCCGGACAATGGCCTTATCCAGATCGCTTGCGTCAAAGGAGTTTTCATAGCGTTCCAACACGGTCAGAAACTGCGCTTCGGCCTCCGGCAGTCTGCCCATGGATTGAAGAAGCTGGGCCAGAGTGTACATAGCGGTGGTTGTGTAAGCGTGTTCTTCACCAAATGCACCCTCCGCTACTTTCGTAGCTTTTTTGACGGCGGCAAGAGCCTGTTCGAGTCGACCGGCCTGGTAGTGATGT
>JAOZRE010000058.1:11369-17518 GCA_029940215.1 bacterium
ACTGGTTATACCGCTCTTCTGATTCCTCGGCTGACTCTGCGTGGAGGATGAAGGTGCCGGAGAAAACCGCCAGAAGGCAGAGCACTATCACCAGCAGAACCAATTTTTGTTGAGTGTTCATCGTCAGCTCCATTGTTGTTACAAAAAATACTCACCACGGAGACACTAAGTACACAGAGCAAAATATGAGATAAGAACGTCATGCATGTTGGTTTCAAATGCAGAATACCTTAAACAGAAACACAATGAAAGGGTCAATCTACTCGTGGAAATAACCAGGAGAAACAAGTAGTCCAGCGAGGGATATGAGAAAGGCTAGCCGGACAGGTCAGGGAGACGCGACCTATCCGGCAACTGATTCAGACTATGAAGGGGTATCGCTTTTTTGTGCCGGCACGAAGCAGAGCGCTTCGTTTTGTACTGACTGTCCGGACAGCAACACGCGGATGCCCTGGCCGTTTGCCAGAACTTCCAGGAGTGGAATGGCGTCTGATTCGCGGATTTTTTCCAGTTGCAGGACCTTCATCGTTGCCTCGTTTCTGTCCAGTTGTCGCACAGCATCGGTCAGGGAAAAACGGTCCGAAAAGGCAAGTCTCCCGGAAAGTGATACTGCCAGGTTAATTGATTCTTCTTCGGTTCTGGCGGCGGCCCAATAGACCTTTTGTGATTCCAGGCTAATCGAGGCCTTTTTGGCGATCAGTTGGTTCATGGACTCGTTGGAAGTCAGGGCCAGCAGACGCCCGAATCCGTCTTCCATTGCCTCTTCGTAGATTGTACTATCCAGAAGATCGGTACAAATAATGTCGTGACCCAGATGCTCAGCCAGTAGACAGGCATTGGTGTTGGTTTCGAGGAACGAAACTGGGATATGCTTCCCTGCAAAGTCGGCAATACCGGAACTGAAACTGTTAACTCCGACGATTAGCAGCCCCGAACGGGAAACAGGGATCAGGACCTTCAGGAATCTGGCCAACGGACGACAAAAAATGGTCGCGGTCACACCGGACAGGAAAATAACAGCGTAAGTCAGGTTCAAGACCAACCCCATCTCCCGATCATGGCCGGAAATCACCAGGGCGGCATACGCAGCGGTGGCGGCTGCGATAATACCCCTCGGCCCGATCAGTCCAATGAAAATACGTTCGGATGTTAGAACCGGCGTTCTCCAGAGCGCTACCGCCACAGCTGCAGGGCGAATCAATGCCCCCATGATCAAAGCCGTCAACAGCATCATCGGCCACTGGCTCAGCAACGGCAACGGATTTATATAAGCCGAGAGCAGCACAAACATGGTGCTGATAAAAATGCTGGAAATCTGCTCCTTGAAATGACGGATTTCATGCAGCAGATCTTCGTTCAGGCTGGAGAGAATAAACCCGGCAACAGCTACAGCCAGCGGTCCTGACGAATGTGTGACCACATTGGCTGTGTAGAAAATGGCCAGTGACCCTGCAATGCTGACAATCCCAGGTAGTGTTGTATCCTGCAGGCGACAGGTCCGATGGATGATCCAGCGAAGCAGGTAACCACCTACAAAACCAAGTAACCCACCACCTACAATTCGTAGCGCCAGGGTCAGTATTACCTCCCGCCAGGAGTCCTGAAAATTCAGGTCAACCAGTTCCAACGCCACGGCGCTCAGGAGTACTCCAATCACATCACCCCAGATGGATTCCCAATTCAGCAGAATTTCCAGTCGGCGAGTTAGGTACACACTTTTCAGGATGGAACCGACAACAGTCGGGCCGGTTACCACAATCAAGGCTCCGAAAAAAATGGAAATCTGCCAGGATACATCCAGCAGATAGTGACACACCGCGGCACCACCAAGACCAGTCAGAGGGAGTGTGACAATCAGCATCCGGCGAATAGCTGCTGATTCACTTTTAAAGGCGCGTGGGGAGAGCGACAGTCCTCCTTCAAAAAGTATGATGGCGACCGTTATCTCCACCAGAATTAAGAGCCCATTCCCCAGCGCATCGACATCAATAAGACCAAACCCCATGCGCCCGAAAATAAGGCCAGCTGCCAGGTAAAAGAGAATAGCCGGAACTTTCCACCAGCGGGAAAGAACATAAGATGTCACCCCCAGCACCAGGGCCAGGGTAATTGTCTGCAGAGCAATCAGTTCCATTTTTATCCACGAACAAAGGCGCCACGAAAGCGCCTTTTTATATCAGACTTCCCACTATCAACAGTGGAGGCAATCGGGTTAATAGTTCTCGTCCTTAACTTCGAAATGGGCCTGTGGGTGCTGGCAGGCCGGACACAGTTCCAGGGCTTCGGTTCCTTCATGAACATAACCGCAGTTACGACACTTCCACTTCACTGGATTGTCTTTCTTGAATACCTTGCCCTCTTCGATATTCTTCAGCAGTGCGCGAAAGCGTTTTTCATGCTCGACTTCTACCTTTGCGATCTGACGGAAGGCGATGGCCACCTCGGGGAGCCCCTCCTGATCAGCAACATCTGCTGCTTCTTTATATAAAACGGTCCACTCATGATATTCGCCGGCGGCTGAAGCTGCCAGGTTTTCAGCAGTGGTTCCGACCACACCTGCGGGATAGCTTGCTGTTATTTCAAGGTCACCACCTTGCAGAAAACGAAAGAACTTCTTGCCGTGTTCTTTTTCATTCGCAGCGGTTTCTGCAAAAATAGCCGAGATCTGCTCATACCCCTCTTTTTTTGCCGCCTTGGCAAAGAAGTCGTAGCGATTTCGGGCCTGGGACTCTCCAGCAAAGGATGCCAGAAGATTTTTTTCTGTCTGTGTACCTTTAAGATCTTTCATAATCAATTCTCCTCAATGCTCCAAAGTCCATAAAGGTTTGAATATGAGCGAACTTTTCTCATATTCGGTTTGACAAAAGCGTTCAATGCCTGAATCGGCACCATCAATCTTAAAATTTATCGTAAAGAATTGAAATCTGTCTATCGATTTCGCAAACGTCTTTCTGCACCAGGTTACCGGATGACAGAAGCAGAGGCTATGATCTATCGGAAACACCGTCCCTGAAATCATTATGACTGATTCAAAAAATTGCGCAGAACCGTATGGAGAATCCCCGAAAATGGTACCTGCCGGAGAGATATGATCGGTGGTAACCGAATCTGCCACCTTGACCAGAACCTGTGCCTCAGCAACCTCAACCGCTGGAGGCAGTTCACTATAAATTCCCTAAAAAAAGGGCGGGTTCCTGATGTAGGTGGAGGTTTCATCCCACTCATAAACATCTTCTCCCTTCCCGACGATGTCGTTCCACATGGGAGAAACATTGTTGAATAGCTACAAGAAGCTGAACATAAAGGAAATCAGGATTATCAGACCGGTACTATGAAACCTGAAGCTGAATAAACCTGTTGATGGCCTGATCTCCATAGACATGGAAATGATTCAGACCCTTTTTGATGAAAATGTCCTTTTCCATGTTCAGATCGAGGAAGGTATTGTGGGTCAGCTCTTCATCGAATGAATTGCGGGTAACAACAACCGATGGTCGATGCAGGCCATGGTATGCTTTTTCGACTACAAACGCCTGGGAACCATCATTCAGTTCAACCAGCGAACCCACCGGAAACCAGCCCAGAGCTTCACGGAAAGCGACCCAGACGATGGGGTCACATTCGATCCCTACCAGCTGATTGATGTACTTCATTGCATCGGACGGATTCCAGGATTTTTTGTAGGATCTCTGTCCCACCAACGCCTGAAACATATCCACAACTGCCAGCAGTCGGGTTTCCGGCATTACCGATTCGTAACTGTCAACCGTAGGGTAACTGGACGCCAGTGAGGTATCCATTTTTACATGGTGATAGTGGGCCATGTTTATCGCCGTTTCCGAAAAATCCAACCTGGATAAAATATTTGCCCCGTCGGTTGCGTGCTCTCTCAATATAGGCATTTCCATGCCTGAAACATTAAATGCAACCTGACTCTCAGAGATCTCCCTCGGGGTTGTGATCTTGCCAATATCATGCAAAATAGCGCTTAACAGGATCTCCGTATTGTTATTGAAAGGGGAGACAATGCCACCACCCTTTACCCAGTGTGAGTAAACTGTCAGAAATATCGCCCCAACATCAACACAATGGGTATAAAGATGATCTCCTTTCTTTAAAGCAGCAATAGCGCCAATGGCTTCGGCTGTGTTCTTTTCAGTAATACCCTCCACATGGCCCAGCAAGTCGAAGGAATCAATTGGTTCATCATTAAAACTATAAAACATATCTTTGATCGCATCGCCAGCATTTTCCCGAACGCTGACACTTTCAATGACCTTACCGATAAATTCTTCTGTTCTGCGAATAGCCCCCAGTCGGATTTTCTGTTGAATCGTCTTCTCAGTCGGTTTTCTTTTGACCTCAAACGCCAGAAAACCGCGTTCTTTCAGCTCCCTAATGAGCTGCTTTCTGACAAAGGTCAACTTCATCAATCCAATCGGAAGCCGGTAAAGTTTCACAAGATCGTCGCCGGGCTTAATATCGTCGGTCAGCAATTCAAGTTCCTGACCTTCCCGATTCACAATTGCCTGAGCGCCTGCGAAATTGTGCTGAATCCAGGTGCTCGTCTCAGGGCTAATTTCTCTATATTGACCACTGAATCGAATAAAGGCAGTGATGATCATGCTTTCATCCAATTCCATCATCGAAACGGTTTCCGACACTTCAAAACCAACCCCAATCATTCTGGTAATCGGCTTTTTTAACGATTCTGTGAGCCATAACACATTGACCAGGGAGGAAATCAAATAGTCAGGCGTCATTGGCGCAGGTATCGTCTCAACAATTCCAAACTCTGCCGACTTCTTCATCAAAGAAGGGGTGGCGTATTGGGTGGCAAGAACGAGCTTTATCCCCGGTTTCAGCTCCCAGGCCCGTTTACAGAATTCCAATCCATTAATTCCCGGAAGCTTTAGATTGCAAACAACGATATCCCAAGGAGGTCCTTCCAAGAGCGGGAGAGCTTCTTCGGCCGATTTGGCTGTTGCAAACAGAAGCGAGATATCTCTGAAGTATGACAACATCGATTGTCGAACCGATTCATCGCTGTCTACCAGTAAGATTCTTGCCTTGCTTAATATGCTGTTTTCGACGTCAATCATTGTTCTGGCTCCCTTTTCATCCGGTTCCCGATTGAGTTTTTAAAAGCCACCTTCTCGGAATTTAACCACTGTGGGTTGTTTGCAAAGAAAACAATAGATATAGTCGCTTTTCAATTCAGTCCGGGTATAGCTCGAGTTTTTCCATTAATACCACTATTTTTGAGTGTTCGTCCATCCGGGAATTTTTGAAGGTTACTTCTAAACTGCCACATCTCAAAAATGCAGGTCAACAAAACCGGCTCAAGGAAAACGATTGGCGATGGACGGTCGATGTCAACTTAATGGGGGTAGTATTTGGCGCCCAGGTATTTGTCCCCCTGATTCAAAGTCATGGTGAAGGAGGCCAGGTTGCACCTAAAGGGTAGCCTGGTTTGTGTCTGATGTTCTGTTGAACAATTGATGCTGGTAAACTGTTTGAGGGGTTGCCAGCATCACATAACCCTAACGCCTTAATATTCGAATCCAGTTTGCCAGGCTCAACAGGCTGGAAAGAGCTGAAGAAACGTAGGTCAGTGCAGCAGCCCACAAAATCTGTTTGGAGTCTGGCTCGTCTGTTTCGCTGATAAAGTTACCAGCTTTCAAAAGTGGCAGGGCTTTACCAAAACTCGCATCGAACTCCATAGGCAATGTAATCAAATGAGTTGCAACCCTCATCAGCATGCCGGACAGACCAACGCCAGTCAGTAACACCATGACGACAGGAGAGCGAGTCAAAATGGTACCAAATGGCATGATCAGCAACGCAATCACCCCCAACCGTTCAAGCTTCTGTGAAAGCAGAATCAACCAGGTTCTCAACCGGAGCCATATGTTTCCCTGATCGGCCTGTATCAGGTGCCCTACTTCGTGCGCTGCCACCGTCAAAGCAGTCAGAGACCTGCCATGATAGTACTCCGGCACCAATGCTACCACCCGGGACTCTGGATTGAAATGGTTAACACTATCTGAAAGCGTCACCTTTGCATTTTCAATTGAAAACTGCTCAATGAGGTGTTCCGCAAATTGCCCGGCCGTTCCCGGAAAATCTTCCCGTTCAACCTGAAATTC
>JAOZRE010000359.1 GCA_029940215.1 bacterium
TATCAATAATGGTTTGCTTCACATTTGCATGTGCAAAACATTCATCAACACAAATGAAGCGGGTGGCCATCATGATTCCTTCCGCTCCCAGGCAGAGAGCCGCCGCCAAACCGCGTCCATCAACCATGCCACCGGTTGTAATAACCGGGATATCAACTGAATCAACCATCCTGGGTGTCAGAACGGTTGTGGCAACATTATCCATATGTGGGTGGCCGCCCTCCTCCACACCGGCGGCAATGACAGCGTCGTAACCGACTTTTTCCGCATGTCTGGCATGTTTGACGGTGCCGACCTTCTGGATCAGTTTGACGCCAGCTTCCTTTAACCTCGGAAGATACTCACCACCCGCAAATTTATCGAGTGGTACACCGCTGATTTCAAGGCCAGCGATTTTCTCTTCAATCAATGTTTCCAGATAAAACCGGTATTGCTCATCACCAATCTGTACAGCCGGTAAAATGGTAACATTCACCCAAAACGGTTTGTCTGTCAGGCTTCGTACTTCAGCAATCGCCGCCTTAAATTCCTCTTTGGTCTTATAGTTTCCGGCCGTCAGATTACCAAGGCCCCCGGCTTCTGAAATTGCGGCGCACAATTCCGGCACCGCCAACCGCATCATACCACCGCACAGAATCGGGTATTTAATCCCAAACATGTCAGTCACTCGTGTTTTCATTCTAATTTTTCTTTAAATTTGTGTGCTATTTAAAATTCTGCAAGTCAGCGTTGTCGGTGCTGCTTCATATAGATTTTAATTTGTATTGATTGACTTAACGATTTCAAAAATTATAGAAGGTAGTTACTTTAGCTACATCAACTGTGCCAAAAAATAAAACCTCATTAAATCATAGTCATGGAGAATTAAATTTGAAGTTAATTTAGAATAGTGATAATAGACATTATCATAATTGTTAATTTTACTGTATTTGTTAATTGCCGGTCGATGCAGTTTAAACCCTAAAACGTTAGATGGATACGGTATGAACGATAATGATTTTTTTCGTCAAGCAACAATGTGTTTATGTGGCTATTTAGACTTCGGACAGGGTATGCAAAAGCTTTTACAATATCTTAAGTCGTATTTACCTGGGGATCTTATGTCGCTTAGTTTGTATGAACCCAAGTTAGGTGGCATCAAAGAAACAGTAATTGCGACCGCAAATGAAGTTAAATATCCTGACGCATTATGGCCATTATCCCCAGAAACTAGGACGTTAATGGAAGGCAAGGAATGGCCGAAGTCCAGGATCGTAAACAATCCGGTAACCGATCCTGTCATTAATAATCTTTTACCCAGTTATAAAAAAATCATGCCCAACTTTAGGAATACAGACTTATCATCTTTACTTGTACGCCTGACTACTGAAGGTTTGAGAATAGGAACCGTAGCTCTGGTAGCTGGAGGAAAAAACAGGTTCACACAAGAGCATCTACGTCTGTTTTCCATGTTAAATGATCCTTTTGCGACCGCATTCTCCAATTCCATCAAGTATCAGGAAATAAACAGGTTAAAGGATTTGCTCGCAGATGATAACCGGCATCTACAGCGGGAGCTTCAACGGATTTCCGGTGATGAAATCATTGGTAAAGACTTTGGTTTAAAAAATGTGATGGAAATGCTTCGAGAAGTTTCGCGACTGGACAGCTCAGTGTTGATTCTCGGTGAAACTGGTGTAGGGAAAGAAATCATTGCTCAGACGATTCATAATCTTTCTGACCGCAGAAATAGTCCATATATTAAAATTAACTGCGGTGCCATACCACCCACCTTGATTGACAGTGAGCTATTTGGCCATGAAAAAGGGGCTTTTACCGGCGCCATAGCCCGTAATCGCGGTTGTTTTGAAAGAGCTGATAAGGGGACTATTTTTTTAGATGAGGTGGCGGAATTACCATTGAAGGCCCAGGTTAGGTTACTTCGTGTACTTCAGGAAGGAGAAATTACAAGAGTAGGAGGTTCCAAACCAATCAAAGTTAACAACAGAATTATCGCAGCCACCCATCAAAATCTACAAAATTTGATAAAAGAAGGGAAATTCCGAGAAGATCTGTGGTTCAGGCTCAACGTCTTTCCAATCAGAATTCCGCCTTTAAGAGAGCGAAAAGAAGATATCCCTGCGTTTGTCAACCACTTCATCGGAAAAAAGTTAATGGAAGTGCGGCTACCAGCGCCCCCCACATTAGATAAAGGCGCTATTGAGCGACTCATGACTTACTCTTGGCCTGGTAATGTAAGAGAGCTAGAAAATGTGGTGGAACGAAGTCTTATACTGAGTAAAGGCAAACCGCTGACTTTCCAGGATGTTGATGGTTCTAATGATAATGATAAACCGCTATCTCCTCCAACATCTATCGACAAAATACTCGAATTAGATAAGGTAGTTACCAAGCACATTCTGCAGGTAATGAAACTGTCAAAAGGGAAAATAAATGGCCAAGGCGGAGCAGCGGAATTGTTAAGCATAAATCCAGGGACATTGCGATACAAGTTGAAGAAACTTGGAATCTCGTTTGGTCGGTTGCACGGTAAGTTAATTGATTAAGATAAAAAAATAGTTACCTGCTGACCGGTCTTTGTCAGTGTGTTTACAGAAGCCTGTTGAGATTTCTGCGGGAAGCTGATGTTTTCAAGTTTTTGAAAAATGGGATGTATTCTGTATTCTGTTTTATGTTGAAAAAGGAATTTTGTATCATCTCATCTTTTTTGATTTGAATGGTGCTTGGAAAATATTGAGGATATTTGAAAGAAACATCCCTATTCCGCGGGCGCACCATGCAGCCGACCAAACGGGATTCCAAGCATCTTCATTCTGTGCCGCAGTGTCCCCGGATTCATGCCGAGCGTTTCGGCAGCTCCTCCCGGCCCATTGATTTTCCCTTTTGACCTCTTCAACACGTATCGAATGTGGCTGGAAATCACCTTATCTAAATCGAGCAATTTTTCATCAGGTACTGAAGGAGTTACCGGTTCATCATTATCATTAGAACCAACAACATCTTGAAAAATAAGTGGTTTGCCTCTACTCAAAATTAGAGCTCGTTCTATGACATTCTCCAGTTCTCTCACGTTGCCAGGCCAGGGGTAAGCCATTAATCTCTCCATTGCACCTTTATCCAGTGTGGGCGGTGTCGGCAGCCGCACCTCTTTTGATTTTTTTCCGATGAAGTGGTTGACAAACGCCGGAATATCTTCTTTGCGCTCCCTTAAAGGTGGAATTCTGATTGGAAAGACGTTGAGCCTGAACCACAAGTCCTCTCTGAACTTCCCTTGTTTGACCAGGCTCTGCAGATCCTGGTGTGTAGCCACGATAATCCTGATGTTGACTTTAATCGGGTTGGAACCCCCTACCCTCACAACCTCTCTCTCCTGAACGACACGCAGCATTCTAACCTGGGCTTTTAATGGCAGTTCGGCTACTTCATCCAAAAAAATAGTCCCACCGTCGGCCCTTTCAAAACAGCCACGATTACTGGCTACAGCACCGGTAAATGCTCCTTTTTCATGACCGAATAGTTCACTGTCAATCAGGGTTGGCGGAATCGCTCCGCAGTTGATTTTAATAAAAGGACCCTGTCTGCGTTGAGAAAGCTTATGAATGGTATGGGCTATGATCTCTTTCCCTACCCCGGTCTCACCGAGAGCTAACACAGTGCTGTCCAGTCGGGAAATTTCTTGAACCATTTCCATCACATTCTTTAAACCAAAGTCTTTACCAATAATCTCATCACCCGTGAGATGTTGAAGTTCTCGCTGGAGATACCGGTTATCATCTGCAAGCAAATCCTTTAGCCTGTTTATTTCCTGATACTTGATGGAATTGGAGAATGCGGTGGCTATAGGATCATTTAACATGGAAAACAAACGTAGATGCTCCTCTGTATATCTGTTTCTTCCTTCTGCTATTAGAGCTATAGTCCCTATTCTTAAACCTTCGGTAGTTAGACGCATGAGCAACAACGAGATATTTGTGTTTTTAAAAGCAGGTAGGATTTTTTCATAAATGGGCAGGAGATCTCTGACGACAGGATCTGATTCAGGACAATTTACGATCCTTATCTGCGGCCAGGTCTTCCCTTCCATTACTGCCCTGGTTTTGGGAGACAGGGGCATTATTATATTAGGAAAATTAACTTCTGAGGCATTGACTTCGATTTTTACTTTGATGCCGCCGAGTTCGGGCTCATATAAACTCAGTGACATCAAGTCTCCGGGTATAAAAGGCTGAAGGTAGTGTAAAAGTTGCTGCATACCTTGCCCAAAGTCCAGATATCCGCATATGCACATGGTCGCCTGACGGAAAAAATCGTTATCGTTCAGATCTACTTCATTCATTGTTTTGTTTTTGAATTCAAACCCAATATAATTAATAAATTTAATAATTTTATGATATATGATAAATGTTAATTATCATATATTAAACTAATGTCAAATTTAATTTCATATGTGCCTGAAATTTTGAGCTTATGACTTTGGTATGGTTCATGTAGTTAGTTCTGTGTGGTTTGAAGGATAAGCCAGATGAATAACACAATTGTGAAAGCAGATGAAATGGCATGAAATTATAGAACTCCGATCGGCGACAGGGAACAGGGATTCACTGGATAAGGATTTTTTATACTCCCTGGAAGATCTCAAGACGGAGCATGGTTTTAAAAAGATCAAATTCTATCGACACGGCTCGTTAGAGAGCGATTTCAGAGTCAACATTTATTGGGAATCAGACGCAGTCGAACAGGATGGCAGCTCTTTGGGACAGTATCTGGTTCATGCCTTTAAAGAATTGGGGTTGGTAAATCATTCCCAATGGATAGAAGTGAATTGAAAGTGAATCTTGAAAAGTAAATCCCCATTG
>JAOZRE010000360.1 GCA_029940215.1 bacterium
TAAGCTGTTTTTAACGATCAATAACTCCCCAACCAGATTCATCAACTGATCAAGCTTTGAATTCGGTATGCGGACAAACGAAGACGTTGTGGGAGATGCCGTTTGTTTTCCTGCATTTTTAACCAATTTGGTTTCTGTTTGTACAGAATCTCTGGTGAGGTTGGCTTTCAGATTATCAATTTCTATTTTGATAGGGTCCAGGTGTAATTGGCTGAAGCTTGGCAATGTTTTTTCAATCCCTGCTTTCAACAGCTTTATTTCGTCCAGATTTTTAAACAGCGCTTCCGCCTCCCTTGATATTGTGGGGTAGTCTGAATTTTTTGCGACCTTATAGAGGGTTTTGACACCTCGGCGGTACTTCTTTAACGTGGATAATTTATCTTTTGTGGTGGCCAATTGATCCAACGCATCGCTTATCATCTCCAAACACTGGCCCGCTGTGTTATAAAAAGCGAAAAAATCAGCTGCAACGGTATCTGCGGGGGGGGCGGCAACCGGTGCCTGCTGCTGACCCGCATGTTGATCGATTATAGCGATCAGGTCAGTTGGATCAGAGTTTGCCGGCTGATCATTGTCTATTGCAATTATCAGCACACCGAGCTCATCGACTGCCTTTAATAGTAAATCACTGGTTTCTGGTTCCATGGGACTGTCATTGTCACGATATGTGCCTACGACAGTTTCCAAACGGTGCACCAGGGATTTAAATGGGGTCAATGGATGTTTCCGCCTGACAGATTCATCCGGTATGATCGAAAGCATGACACCGGCGTTCCCTTTCAACGTGTGTAAAACACGAAATAAATTATGATAAAGGTCATGCTGATCGGGGTTTTCCTCCAGAGATAATAGGTTACTTTCCAATATTTCCAAACCTTCATGGGCTTCTTGTATGAAATCCTCTTTCATCCCGGGTAGCCATTCAATCTGAAAGGAAGATGCCCCATTTTCTGTTTTTACGACCGGAACATCTGGGCTTGGTGCATTTAAAAACAGTTTAAATTGAGGTAGAATGGCATCCAGGGCCGGGAATTGCAGTTCTTCAGAGATAGTCCCATCGTCATTGGCGGTGATGGCTGAGAAGCGACCGCTGAGGCCGTCTATGTCCGTGTGGTATTGCTGAAAAGCCTCCAGTAGTACATCGATAATTTCAGAATCAAATTGCAGTCGTTTGCTGCGAAGATCAGTCAACATCTGCAACAAGAGATTCGGGAGTTTCTTAAACCCCTCTTGAGCTAGAAAATCACCTACTCCAAGCATCCGCCGTAAAAGCAGGAATACGTCAAATATAATCGTTTGATCAGGACCCGTTTCCAGTTGCAGTATTTTATCTTCCAGCTTTGTTAACAGAATGCTTGTTTCAGAGAGGGCCTGTTGTAGAATTTGCATAACAATAATGTAAGTTTAATTGTATCTGTTCACTACAGAAACTCAGGTATCTTCATGTTATTTGGGGCTCTGTGGTGAATAGCCAGGTTTTTTCTGCTGCTGCCAAATTAAATCGAAAACATAGAAACTTAATCCAGAAGAAGCTTAACGTTAGCCACCATTTTTTCCGGTTCTGTTGGTTTTACGATGTATATATTCGCACCGACATCAAATCCCTTTTGTTTGTCCTTCATCTCTTCCTCGGTTGAGATAATAATAATGGGAATTTCCTCAAACTCATCCTCATCCCTGATACGTTGAATTAAGGTATAACCATCCATCTGAGGCATATTGATGTCTGTGATTAATAGATCAAAGGGATCTAAAAAAAACTTTTCCAATCCTGTTGTTCCATCGTCAGCTGTTTCCACGTGATATCCAGCTGTTTTTAAGATGTAAGTATGAAAATTTCTGACCATCTCTGAATCATCGACAATTAGTATTCTTTTCATCTAAGACCCTTGAATTAAGTTAGGAATTGGGACTTATTCAGTCGGTTTTTGGTAAGTCAACGCTTTACCTAGTCGTCGCAAGCGAAACTTGGTTGTGATGCGACCAATAGATTCGGCATGCCCGAGGAAAATAAATCCACCTGGATTGAGTGCGTTAAAAAGATGATCGACGACTTCTTTCCTGGCTTTATCTTCAAAGTAGATCAGTACGTTTCTACAGAAAACAAAATCAAAGCCCCGCATCTTTCGCATGGCGGGCCGGTTCATAAAGTTAAGGTTTTCAAATTGAACCAGATCCCGCAAACCGGATTTGACTCTGAATCCCGAAGTTGTCGATGTCAGGTACTTATCAAAATACTCTTGAGGGACATGTTTAACGGACCGTTCGTCATAGACCCCTCTTTCTGCTTTTTGCAGTATATTTTCATCAATATCTGTTGCGATTATTTTACACTTCCAATCCGGTTCTTCTGCCAAAAGCATCTCTTTTAAAATAATGGCCAGTGTGTAAGCTTCCTCCCCTGACGAACAAGCAGCGCACCAGATATTGATGGTCCTGAGACCAAAATCCGGTTTTTGTTTTTTGACCTCGTCCAGGCAATACTCGGCAAAACAGGACAACTGATCAAATTCACGAAAGAAGTAGGTTTCGTTGGTTGTCAGTAAATTGATTAATTTTTGGAACTCTACCCCATTGGGATCACTGAATCTCAGGAACCTGAAATAATCTATCATATCTGTGCAATCTGTTTCCTGAAGACGCTTTTTGATTCTTTTTTCCACAAAGTATATCTTTTTCTCATCAAACAAGATGCCGGTTCGCTGACAGATAAAATTTCGAAATTTTATAAATTCTTGCATGGATAGATTCATACATCGTCTCCATTTTGATATCTCACGTTAATATTTTCCAGAACGTCGTCCATTTTTTCCTGTAATTCTTCATCTTCGATGCGATCAGCTGTGTTTTTTATAGCGGAAATATCGTCCGGAGTGCCATATTGTTCCAGATATTCGAAGACAGCCATCAGAATTAAGGGATCGTCCATCTTAAGCTTGGACCTTGCAAATTCCAACATCTCTTCTTTTTCTACATCAAAAAGAAACGTCATAATCTGGAAAACCATAGCCGGATGGGTCGGATTTTCCATCCGTTCAAAGAGAAGATTCCTGAGCGTTGCAGGAAGGGTTTTCAGTGGCTCCCGGCGGTGAATACCTTCTAAGACGTCAATGATCTCTTTGGCGCACAGATCTTTCTTTTCTTCTAAGAGTGATTCCACTATTTCCAGGTGAGATACAGTCCCCACAGAACGCAGCAGCTTCAAATATGAAAACAGAAGCATTGGCTGAATACCCTTTATATCTTGATAAAGATCCAGCGCCTCAATTGCAGCGCTTGCATGATTCATTTTGGCCAATGCTTCAAAACAAGTGGCTTCCAACATTAAAGAATCGGCGTTTTTCAGGATCCCGACAATTTCCAGAGCGCTGTCTTCGTCCTCCAGATCCCCTAAGTATTCAACTGCTGTCATTCTGATGTTGATCTCTTCATCTTCCAGGCGATCTCGAATGATGCTGATGGCCGCAGCTGTTTTTTTTCCTTTCAAGGCATCCAGTACGAACTTCCTGACATCCTTGTCAGAGTCGTGGGATAGCCGGTCCAGAAAAGAGATGGTACTTTTTTCAGCTTCATTCAAAAGGTTGACAGCACCGTTTCGAAGCTGGGCGTCGTCGGAATAAAGCAGGGGGCCGATCGGCTCCACAATCGACTGATACAACGATTTTAGAGCAGAAAATATCGTTTCTCTGACCTGGATAGATTTTTCACTTATCAGGTGATCGATTAAAACCGAAATTGCTCGAAAATCGTTCAATGTTACCAGATCCTCTGCTGCATACGCACGTTCTGCTGGGTCGTCAGCTTCCAATTGACTTTTGAGATTCTCAAATTCCATGCTCATGGCTCTCCTTTTTCAATTCGAATTCTTTTAACAGGTAAAAATTAAACAGTTTACAGGTTTAAACGATCTCCGCTGGATTTAGAATTAAAACGATCCGTCCATCATTCTGGATCGATGCGCCTGAGATACCAGACAGCTCTCCCAATACGCCTTCCAGGGGTTTAATCAGAATATCCACTTCTTTGTGAAAACGATTCACTTTAAGGGCTGTGGTTTCCCCATTCACTTTTAATATCACCAGGCTGCACATACCTGATATGGTTGTATTTGTGGATGGCAGGCACAGAACATCGACCAGGTCAATAATCCTTAAGACCTCATTTCGGTGCGCTATAACATAGTTGTTTTTGAAATTCCGGATTTGCTCCGCTTTAACTTTGACCGTTTCAATCACGTTTTCCAAAGGAAGGATAAACAACTCTCCTGCCGCTTCAATTTGCAGCCCCCGTGTAACAGTCAACGTCAGCGGGATGCTCAGGGTAATGGTCGTACTGATGTTTTCCTGACTGCTAATGGAAATCGTCCCCCCGATTTTTTCGATGTTGGATTTCACCACATCCATACCGACACCTCGCCCACTCAAGTCAGAAACCTCCTTCTTCATGGAAAATCCCGGAGAAAGAATCAGTTTATACACCGCTTCATCGGACATGGCGGATAGGGTCGCATCGGTAACCAGCCCCCGTTCCAGTGCCTTTTCCCCGATTTTCTCCCGGGAAAGCCCTTTGCCATCGTCGGTGACTTTAATCAACACCTGTTGCCCTTGGCTGATGGCTTCCAAATGTATGGTCCCTGTGGCGGGTTTCCCTTTTGCGGTCCTCTCTGAGGGGGATTCAATACCGTGATCGGCGCTGTTGCGAATCATGTGCACCAGAGGATCGCCAATTTTTTCGATCACCGTCTTATCCAGTTCTGTCTCCTCCCCTTTCACAAGCAGATTAAGGGGCTTTCCTGTTTTTTTCGACAAATCCCGGATCATCCGCTGAAAACGTGAAAA
>JAOZRE010000361.1 GCA_029940215.1 bacterium
AAACAGGCTGACCTCATCCCTGGTATTGTGAAGGAAACGCATGTAAGCCAGGCAATCCTGAATCTCCTTGCGGTCGAAAAACTTGGTTCCGCCGATGAGCTGGTATGGGATACCTGCATCACGCAGTTGCTCCTCGATGGCGCGGGACTGGTAGTTCGATCGGTAAAGAAACGCAAAGTCGGACCAGGAGGCACCTTCCGAGTACATGTACCCGTTCATGTTGGCCACCACCTCTTCCAACTCCTCACGGGGGTTGTCCTCCTCCGTCCAGCGGATCAAACGACCTTCGTCGATACGGGTCCAGAGATTTTTGGACATGCGATTGCGGTTATTGGCGATCACATCGTTGGCAGCGTCAAGGATCACGTTGGTTGAACGATAGTTCTGCTCCAACTTGATCACTTCAGCTTCGGGAAAGTCGTCCTGAAAATCCAAGATGTTGCGAATATCAGCACCTCGCCAGCCGTAGATCGACTGGTCATCATCCCCGACGACACACAACTTGCGGGTGTTTTCGGTCAGGTAACGAATCAGTTGGTACTGGACGCGGTTGGTATCCTGGTACTCGTCGACCATGATGTAGTTGTACCGTTTTTTAAGTGGCTCAAGCTCATCGGGAAAGCGCGTGAACAGTTCGATGGTCAGGTGCAGGATGTCTTCAAAGTCCAGGGCGTTGCATCCTTTCAGGACACGGTTATACTCCTGGAACAGCTTACCGGTTACCTGGGCGAAGGCGTCAAAGGACTGGTTCAGAAAATAGTCGGGCCCCTTGCCCTCCCCCTTGGCCTTCATGATCTCGAAAAACGTTGCTTTCAGGTTGTAGGTTTTGCTGTCGATCCCCTCGTCTTCGTAGATGGTTTTCAGGGTTGACTGTTGACCCGCCGTGTCGAAGATAACGAAATCCTTTCCGTAGCCCAGCAGATGGATATACTCCCTTAGAAAGCGGACGCAAAGCGAGTGAAAGGTTGTCACGGTCACTCCCCTCTCTTTTTTCGGCAGCAGTGATTGTACCCGTTGACGCATTTCCAGTGCGGCCTTGTTGGTGAAGGTAAGTGCCAGGACCTGCTGTGGGGGGACTTTACAGTTTGATACCAAATGGGCGATTCTGTATGTGATGACACGGGTTTTTCCGCTGCCGGCTCCGGCCAGAAGCAGGACCGGTTTGTCAATGGTCTTGACGGCCTTGTTCTGTTCAGGGTTGAGATGGGATAGATCGAGTTTTTTCATAGATGGGATGGTAATGCCGGCAGCAGTTAAAACCCTGCCAGGTGTACTGACGGGAAATCTATCGGTATCAGGAAAGTTGCCCGTGCCTGTTATAAACCGCTTGTAATCGCAGATCCGTTTCAAGATGATTCATGGTTCATTCCGCTGAAACCCCAACTCGCTAGCGCTCAAACAGTGGGATTTCGGCCGCTTCATTTCACCAGAATCATCTAAGAAACTTCTCTAAGCGATGGCACCCGGCTTTTAACAGACACTCAGTTCGGTCTTATCAGTTTTAATTAAAGAGATGTTGTTTTCAACAGATGACTATTGAATTATTAGCACCCGCGGGGAACTTAGAAAAGCTGAAAATTGCCATCGATTATGGTGCCGATGCAGTTTATATTGCAGGTCAGCAGTTTGGGCTTAGGAGTGCGGCGGATAATTTTTCGACATCAGAAATCGAACAGGCGCTGGCTTATGCACATGACCGAAACCGGAAAGTGTATATTGCCATTAATGCCTTTCTTCACGATCATGAGCTGGAACAACTGCCCAGCTTTCTGGCGGTTCTGGAAAGACTCGGTCCTGATGGTGTCATCTGCTCCGACAGGGGTGTCGTAGCCTGTGTTCGGGAAAAGACGAGTATCCCCATTCATATCTCGACCCAGGCCTCTGTCATTAACAGCTGGCATGCGACGCTGTGGAAGGAGGCCGGAGCCAGTCGTATTGTTGCTGGTCGGGAGCTGAGTATTCGCGAGGTCGGTGAGATCAGGCGAAAAACAGGCCTGGAGGTGGAGATGTTTGTGCATGGCGCCATGTGCATGGCTTATTCAGGACGGTGTACTTTGTCGACCTACATTGCCGGGAGGGATTCCAACCGGGGAGGTTGTATCCAGAACTGTCGATACCACTACCATCTCTACCAGGGGGAAGATCCACCTGCCAGCGCCTATTTTCTCAGCTCCAGGGACCTTTGCGGTATCGGACTGTTGGATGCGTTTATTGATGCTGGTATCAGCTCGTTGAAGATCGAGGGGCGAATGAAAAGTAATCTCTACATTGCTTCTACTGTCAGGGCCTATGCCGGGGCGTTGCAGGAAATTAGAGATACCGGGACCTATCGAAAAGAACATTGGCAGGAGGAGTTGAAGCGAGTACCGCATCGTGACTATACTGAAGCGTCCCTGATGTCTCCGGCAGGGTCTGAATCGGTTTATAACAGGCAGAGTGCCTCCTACAAGGAATTCAAATTGGCGGGGACGGTTCTGGATATTGACAGGGAGCATGATCGATTTGCCCTGCAGGTGAAAAACCGGATAGTAGTCGGGGACAGTATCCAGGTCATGCCGTTCAGGGGGGAGGTTATTTCACTGGATGTTCTGTCACCGATCAACATCGGTGGTGAAGCTGTTCAGCTCATACAGCCGGGCAGTGTCTGCTGGCTGCCGTTGGTTGAGGGTATCGAACCCCGAAACGTGGCTCGGATCAGGCGTTCATCCTAGCCATCACGGCTGGTTCCACATTTCCAGCACTCCGTGAACTGGGGCTCCAGCACCGTATGTAATCGAACAGGCGGATTTTCCAATACCCATAATCATCTTGACGAATCGTTCGTATCAAGCCAAAATAGTATGATACACGCAAATGACATTTTCGGATGTGGTGTACCCTTTCGGATGATGTTCTACTCAATAAAAAATTTACCATTCATTCAATCGGTGACTATGATAAAACGCAACCTGTTGATATTCGTTGTGCTTCTTTTTATTCCGATGACTGGTTTTTCAGCCATCCCAGGGAAGTATGAGGTGATGATCCCGTTCTCACCGCCCGCAGCCCGTTCCCTGGATCAGGTGACGGTTCATGTTGTGTTCGCATTTGATTGTGGGCATTGTTATAATTTTCACCGAAATCAACAGAAGGCTTTAAAACAGAAGTTCGGTAATAAAGTGAGGCTGATCGGTCAACCCATCGGTTGGCGGGGACAGGATCCCGGGAGGCTTTATTTTCTTGCCGAAGAGCAGGGAAAAGGGGAAGCGGTCCTGATGATGATCTTCGATTTTCTCTTTGATAAGGGCCTGGGTGTTGAAATGTTCAAACGCGACAAGCTCCAGTTTGTTGCGCAGATGAACGGGCTGACAGAAGAGTTCAAGTCCAGGATGGACTCTCCAGAAATTGTGAGTAAAATGCGTAAGAGTATGGACTACGCAAAGGAGCGAAAAATCGATAGTACCCCAACGGTGGTGATTGAAAATGTTATTTTTGCAGAACGTGACCTTGGCAACCTCATAACCATCATCAACGCCCTTCTTAAAAAACCAGTCAGCTGAATAACTGCCCTGCCCTGTTAACGGTATTTGAATTAAAGGGATTGAATACCGTTTGAACTATTATTCCGGTGTATAGCAAGACCGGTATAACCGACCTGTTTTTCAACCAATACAACTATCCTGATCATGAATGCCATAGAAACCATCGCTTCCGAGCTGTCCCTGTCCAACCGTCAGATTTCGAACGTTATCAATATGCTGGAAGAGGGAAACACCATCCCCTTTATTGCCAGGTATCGAAAGGAGAAAACCGAAAATCTGGATGAGGTGCAACTGCGCGCCATACGGGACCGGTTTGAGTACATTACGGAACTGGAACACCGACGGGAAGTGGTGTTGAAGTCCATTGATGAACAGGGGAAACTGACTGCCGAGCTGGAAAAAGCGATCCTTGACGTAACCACCAAACAGGTGCTGGAAGATCTCTACCTCCCTTTTAAACCCAAAAAACGAACCCGGGCGACCATTGCGCGGGAGAAAGGACTGGAGCCTCTGGCCGAGCTGATGCGTGATCAGGAAAATGGCGATGAATGGTTGGCAGCCTACTTGGCTGAAAAAGGCGAGGAGATCGATGAGGTTGAGGCGAAACAACGGGCCCGGGATATTGTGGCCGAATGGATAGCAGAAGACGCCGGGATCAAGGAACGTATGCGCAGCATCAGCTGGTCCCAGGGACTTATCAGGACTGAAGTAACCAAGGAGTTTGCTGAACAGAAAACCAAGTTTGAAATGTATTACGATTTCAATGAGGCCGTCAGAGAGATACCCGCTCACAGATACCTGGCTGTCAGGAGGGGGGAAGAGGAGTCGGTGTTGAAAATCCGCTTTGAGTTGCCAACAGAAAATAATCTGGATGTGATACGCGAGAAATGGATCAACCAAAAAAAACAAAATGATGCAGACTTGCAGATGGCTATTACAGACGGTTATCAGAGGTTGATATTTCCCTCCCTTGAGGTGGAATTGCGATTGAACCTGAAAAACGCTGCAGACGAGGAGTCCATTAAGGTGTTCGGAGAAAACCTCAGAAACCTGTTGCTGGCTCCTTTGGCTGGCTCCCGGATGATGCTAGGGCTTGACCCCGGGTTCAAGTCCGGAACAAAAGTGGTGGTGGTGGATGAAACGGGTAAGTTTTTGGAGAAAGCGGTAATTTATCCCACCTTCTCAGCAGGAAAGGTTCGGGAGGCGGAACAGATTCTTGACACCCTTCTTGCCAGGTTTCCCTGCGAGTATATCTGTATTGGAAATGGTACAGCCTCTAGGGAAGTGATGCAGTTTGTTCGCAACTAC
>JAOZRE010000059.1 GCA_029940215.1 bacterium
ACCCGGTTGGAGACTTCACCGATGACATATGTTGATGGCCGAATGGCGTTAAACTGGATATTTGAATTGTTGGGTTCTGTTTCGATGAAAAGCGGGAAGTAATAACTGTTCAGCTTCAGCTCATCGCTGTTTTCTTCCTGCAATTTGGTTACATCGACCAACGCATTCATGATGGCCTCAATGGTTCTTTCCTCCGGTACCCAAGTGTCGGGCTCTGATCCTGTTGCTGTATACTGATAGAATGCTGATATACTGATGGTGTTGAATTCAACCTCTTCGGCGCGCAGTTCAAAATAAGGGTTGGGCTGCAAAAGTGTTTTGATGATCGTCGTCAGTTCTGATCCGGAGTGAATAATATACCGGCACAGGTCGGTTGATAGCTGAACAAGGGAGTAGGAGCTGATAATCCGCTTACTCCTCAATACCTGTTGTTCGAAAGCGGATCTCAGATGTGGGGCGTTCAGGCCATAAACCGTGAGCGAGTAAGAGGCTGCCAGTCCACTTTCATATGTGCTCCGCTTGACGGAATTGATTGTCAGCAGTGAAATCAATCGGGGAATGGTGCTGTCGATCGATTCCTGGAGCTGTGTGGAAGCAGGAGGGTATTCTTCTGGTAGTTTTAGCCGAATGGAATTGAGTTCTTCCAGGTCAGACTTTCTGAGAATTCTGAGTTGAACGGTATTGATGAGTAGGTTGGATTCCAGATTATCCTCAGCTTCAATCTGGTCTGCTTCCGGCTCTTCTTCTGATGTAAATGTGGTTGACTCCGGGACATCACGGGTGGTGGCTTCCAGGAGATAAATGATCTTCTTGTCCGGATAGTTGGAAAAAAGATCGCCGATAAATGCTTTTTCACGTCGTTCCTTAAATGGAATGCCTGTGAAATCGACTTTTTCAACAGAATGGATACGAATATGAAATAACGCCAGTCTCTCATTCAGTAGTTCAATAGCATCATCGAATCCATCCTCGATCAATAGTGTGACGGATAGCCAGGGGGCGTCTTTGAGAATGAGACCCATCTGCTTCAAGGCGTTCTGTAGGGTATCGATCTGAATTGCGGCTTCCAGCTCTATGTTGAACGTACCCTCTTCGCTGTATTCGTTCAGAATTTTTGCTGAAACGATATGTTTTCTGGCCTTTAGCGATTGTTCCCGATGAATCTGCTTTTGATACGCCTCAAACATGTCGGGTTCAAGCAGGTCTCGGATGGCAGCGATCACGACATTTTGCTGAGCTTGTATAAACGCCTTGTGCTTGGCAAAAGCGATATCATTCTCAAGAATGGGCGCAGTGGCGGTACTCTGATAGATTTTAGTCTGCTTTGCTGACAGGGGTGTGACCAGTAAAAATGAACACAGCAACAGGATTACAAAACGGACCGAGAGCGTCATTGGTTGATCAAACGGGTTTGCTGATTCTTACTGCAATCATTGAGGAAGGGTATTTGAAAAATCAGGTGGATAGTAATCTGCAATCCACTTGTCGGTGTTGATATTAGACATCTGGTTACTGTCCATGAACTTCTCTGCATATTTTTGATACAGATTTGATTTCAAGAAAATCCGAACGATTTCAGCATCAAGGTCGCCTTCTTTCACCATGTCTTTTAGAATATCAAGGGCTTTTTCAAGGTGCATGGGTTTTTTGTAGGGTCTGTCGTTAGCTGTCAGCGCCTCAAATATATCGGCTACGGCTATGATCCTGGACTGAATCGGTAACTGCCTGGCGCTCAGTTTATTGGGATACCCATTACCGTTCAACTTTTCGTGATGTGCTCCAGCATATAGAGGTAGCTTCATCTTCTTTTTGGGAAATGGCAGTCGCATCAGCCAGCGCCAGGATCGCTCAGCATGATCGTTTATAATCATACGCTCCGGTTCTGAGAGGGTTCCTCTTGAAATCAAAAGAAAATCTCGCTCGCTTTCGTCTATTAGACATTCCTCTGCGCCATCCGCTCCCAGTTCTACCTGTGTAATTCGTTGTTCATTGGCAATCAACGATGTTCCAACCTTCAGGTGTGTCCGGGTTTTAATCTGGCTGTTTTTCAGGATAGTGTCCCTATCTTCGTCTTTCAAAAATTCACCGCCAATATTGCTTCGATTCAGCTGTTGCAGATCCTCGACCAACTGTGCGATTTTTTCTTTCTTCTCCTCCTCAATTTTGCTGAAAAATTCAGGTGAGGCACCTTCTTCGAGCCCCTTTATTTTCTGCTGCAACGCATCGATTTCAAGATCTTTGATTTTTGAGTTGAAGCGCTGGATGATCATTTCGAACCGGTCGTACAGCAGATGAAGTTTAATCGGTTTTGAAACGACATGTTCCGGCGTTGTCAATTTTCCGATATCATGCATCCAGCCAGCCAGACGAAGTTCTTCCATCTGGTGCTTGTTGAACTGTATCTGCCGGTACATGCCCTCATCCCAATGACTGATTTCTTCCGCAAGCTGCAGCGACAGCTCGGATACACGGTTAATATGTCCGTAAGTATAGGCCGATTTCTCACCCAGTCCCTCTGCCAGAACGCGGACAAAAGAATCAAACAGGCGGATCTGCTCGTGAAGCAATTTTTGAGTGGTCAGCGAAATAGCTGCCTGGTAAGACATTGCCTGAACAATGGTTTGGTCGCTTTTAGTAAAGGGGACAACCTCTCCATCAGCGGTCTGACGATTGATGAGCTGCAGAACCCCGTTTATCTGGTTTTCATGATCCCGAAGGGGAAGCACCAGCATCGACTGTGAACGGTAGTTATTCATCTCGTCGTACTTTTTGGTGCCTGAAAAATCGAACCCTTTTTCATGGTACGCATCAGGGATGTTGACAATTTTTCCCGTGTTCGCGCAATAAGCTGAGACATTATTAATGTTTGGTTGTCCTTCAACCTCCATTGGCACCGGTGGCGCGTCCGGTCTTGTGTTGTAATTGTTCTTGGATTCGGTGTGCATCTCTTCGAAAACGAGAAACCTGGATTTCAATTCCCCGGGATTGAATGGATCGTCATAAAACTCATCCTTTACACTGTAGACGGTTCCAGCATCAGCATTTGTCAGATTTCGGGCGGTATATAGGATCAGGGCCAGAGCGGTGCTCTGCTCTTGCTCTTTACTTAGTTCGGCACCAGCAATTGAAAGGATATCTAGCTGCCGTCCGTGTTCTGCAATATCTTTTTTCAGCTGTTCAAAGAAGCTGGACAGGTCAGAATCCTGCTGTCCTTCTTTTATGAGCAGTGATTCAAGATGGTCAAGCTTTTCCGGGATACTCATGTGTGTATTCGGGGAAATTTTTCGTCAATCGGCTAACTGGAATGATAAATTCGATCCTATTGTCAGTCTGTGTAGCAACGGGCCTAAATCTGTTGTGTTTTTTCTTTCTGCTCTTCCAACTCCTTACAGTTAATGCAAAGCGTGGTCACTGGCCTGGCATCCAGGCGCTGTTTACGTATGTACTCTCCGCACTCTTTACATACGTTGTATTCATCCTCTTCCAAACGAACGATCGCACTTCGGATTTTTTTAATCAGCTTTCGTTCCCTGTCTCTGATTCTCAGGGCTGTGTTCCGTTCTGATTCGTAGTTGGCCCGGTCAGTCGGGTCAGGGAACTCCTGGTTTGTGTCCTTCATTTCCTGAACAGTTTCGCCGGACCCTTCCTCCAACTCACTGAGCATTTTTTCCAGCTTACCCTTGTAATACTTTCTTTCCTTCGCAGTAATTTTGTGAGAATCTACAAACTCCATCTTTTCCTCATTAATGGTTGCTGTCTGTTTCCTTTGTAGTTTTTCCTGGTTACTATCAAAAACAGCCACTACTTACTGAATTGAGACAGTTTCGGCCTGTCCGTTTGACAAGGTGTACTTAATTGTATTTTCATCGGTCCATTCCAGTCGCAGCCTCAGGGAAAAGTCCGTGACGCTCAACGGCAGATGTCTGACGCTACGGGTTTCTGTATTGGCTATATGAATTTTGAATGTGTACTGGTAGCGTTCTTTGCCCTCTTCTGTCTCGATGGTCTCCCCTTTGGCAATGTGGTAGAAAACGGCCTTGTCTGAGCCATTAAACACCAGACCACTTCCAGTGTTGCGTCGGGGTAGTAGATCCTCAATTTTTCGGTTTCCGCTGATCCAGTAGATTTTCTTTTTGCTGTTTTTATCAGTCACCAGATAGTAAAACCCCCCTGGCAACTGAATAAATTTAGCGTCCTCGTTCCCTGAAAAACCAAGAACAGAACTGCCGTTTTCATCCAGACCGTGGTAAATGTAACCATCGGGCGCCTGCACAATATCGACCATCGTCAGATCGTCTCTTGAGACGAGCCTTTTTTTATTGAGATAGACAGAGTTACCCAATTTATTGTCGGGAAATATTGAAAACTGATTATTCAGCTTGAGAATTCCGTCTGCAGGGGTTACGCTTCCCTCATCCGGAAGCGTTTCCGCCCCGGAGATTGATACGCTCATCAGGATGAGCAAAAGAAACATTGCTAATCGTCTTGTCATGTTTTAATCTCTCAAATCCTTATACCGTTGCTTCACTATGCTGAAGTTGATTGTACCAGCAATTAAATAAAATTAAAGTGCAATCGAACCTTTCTTTACCCTTTTTTTGTTTCCGGATGTTGGGTTGCGCCATCAAAGACCTGATGTGAACCACCGAACCTTAATACTTAGAAATCTTTGCCGGATTTGTCAATGATTTCTACGCCGTGAGGTATCTTGAATTCAAAGTCAGCAGGACTTAGCCGGGGTCGGAAGTCCAACTTAAGCAATTCAATTTTTCGGTAGTTTCGATTTGTTTCCACAATAACAAACTGTTTGATCCGGAAATCGGCTGCAAATGCGAGCTGTATTTCAGCAATATCAGGATCAGGTTGTTTATATGCCAGAGCCAGAAATTTATCGCCGGGACCAATGTCTAAAAACAGTTTTGCGGGCTGGATTATCTTGTAATGGTATTTTAGATTCTCAGGCTCCATCAACATTGAAATGGTTTTCAGCCCCCTGACCTTTTTTGTCTGGTGAATGGTGACGTTTTCAAGAATCGGGTCATAAATCCATATCTTCTGTTGTCCAACGACAATGGTATAAGGATCAGGATTGGTGTAAACCCAGCGCATCAGGCCCGGTTTTAAAAACGAGAATTGACCCGACGCTTTGCTTTTCCGGTCCTGGAGAAGATCGAAGTTTTCCTGTTTGAACTCTCCTGACAAAGCTGACAGCTGCAAAAACTCATGATTTAATGATGATAATCCGGTTGACTGGGCGGACAAGTCGCCTGTGAACAAGCACAATATAACCACCAGAATAGCAGCGGTGGGTCGGATATAAGCGCATATGCTCTTCCCTGACCGATTTTTTCGATTTTTTGAAAACAGGGTACAAATAGATTTCATATTGTCAGTCATCTCATCCGTTGTCATGCCATTGCAACACGAATCAGGATCCAACCAGAATCCATGTTTCTCAATCACTTGTATTGTGTCGGGACAAGTGTTGAGTGCCGGCAGATCCTTTTCAGCTGGACTCTGGCTGAAAACTGCGGCAGGACACTCCCTCTCACCTGGTTAATGACCAATCTTAAACTAGAAATAATTTAAAATCAATTGTCTGTTTAAAATCAGGAAGAGGCCTCAGAATTTATTTGCATCTGTAAACAGCAATTATCGATTGTGTTTGAATGGTGGTATTATCGTTGAGAGAAATCTTCTCAGGGTGTATATATAATATTTACGCTGCAACTTGCCTATCTGGATGACCGTCGTTGTTCCTTTCGTAACTCAGCGGAAGCGAAAAGCCTGGGAATTAATTTTGGATAAGGTGAATTAACAGAAAAGGGAAAAATGAAGTGGGATGGACATACGCATTCTCAATTTTGTCGACACGGCAGCGGGGATAAAACATCTGTCATGATCGAAAAAGCTATCGCTCTCGGTTTTGAGCGGTATTCAATTGTTGAACACGCTCCTCTACCGGATGGTATTATCTCAGACCCGGAAGTTCGCCTGGATTTTGGACTGATGTGGGATGAACTACCGGACTACTTTCAGCACCTCAGTGATTTGAAACGGGTGTATGGTAATCGTATCAAGATCCTATCTGGACTGGAAATCGATTTTCTTGAGGGCTTGGAACCATTTGCAGCCGAATTGGTGTCCTCGCTGGCTGGTCAGTTGGATGATGTGATTGTTTCCACCCACTTCATCAAGGGAAAAGACGGATTCAAACCTTTGGATTATCGACCCGATATATTTGAGTCGGAATTGATTGGTTACTATGGTTCAATCGATAATGTCCATATGGCTTACTGGGAGACTGTTGAACGTATGATTGATGTGACGCTGAATCTTCCGGCAACAAAACGAATTGGTCATCTGGGGTTGATTAACAAATTTTCAGCCCTGTTTCAGAGTCCATCAGAAAAGTTCAATACCATTTCATTTTATGAGAAACTGCTGAAAAAAATAAAAACAAAGGGATGGGCCCTTGATTTCAATGTTGCCGGGCTGAAACAAAAATGGTATCAAGACGTATATCTGACAGCCCCCATGCAGTTCTGGGTCAATAAATACAAGATTCAGGCGATATACGGTTCTGATGCTCACAGTGTAGATGCCGTCGGTCAGTTTTATGACATCTTTCTCAAATTATCCAATGTTCAATAACGCCTCAACCTCATCCGGTTCATGAAAGTTTTTAATAAAGCTATTAAAAACAGACAGAAACCGGAAATGCTTTCGTACCTAAAGGTTATTGCCGGATTGATTCTGTTGCTGTCTCTGATAACCCAAAACCGCCTGGACCCTAGTCCGTTAAATCTACTGTGGCCAGCGGAGGGTATCAGCAATTGGTTAGGTCTTCCCGGGGCGATTCTGGCGGGCTTTCTAACTGATGTGTTTGGATGGTGTGGCTTCCTTGTACCTATGTCACTATTAGCCTTGGTTCACAAGAACGGTCGCAATCGCTGGCAGATTACCATTCTGGACAGTGCGGCCATTTTACTTGTCACTATAGGATTGGCCCAGTTGGCTTCACAGGCTGATGCGCAACTGGGTCGAATGACCGGCTTGATTGGCGTCGTCTCAAATATCTATCTCCAGGAGTTTCCCGGTAAGTTAATCACTATATTAATTGTCGTTGGTTTCTTTGTCCGTTATGCATCACACTACCGGGTAAATTGGCACTTTTTTGTAATGTTGAGACAATCAACAGTAATCCTGATGCTGGTTCTGATGTTCCTCGATCGATTTGCCCAGAAACGTTTCAGCCGGATCCGCAAGCGGTTGGGACACTATTTTGCACCACTCTCATCTGCTTCAAAGGATAGGTTGACAGCTGCCAGACAGGGCTCAGCCCGAAACTGGTCTGCGATCTCCGGCATAGTCGGGAACTGGCTGCTGGATCTCAATCCTTTTTGCCGGCTGCCCTCTGAAAAGGATGGTGGTGTTCAAACGGGGCACCTGCCAGACGATATTTTAACAGAGCTGGAGAAGAGACGGCTTCTCAGTGATACGATTATGGAGTTAGAACGAAGAGTTGTAGTGGAAAATTCCTGACATCTGGCCTGATAGCAAAGGGTTCCGGTTTATTCCCTACTACGGGAGACTGAGCAAAAAAAAGTAAAATAAGTGGTTGACTGATGTCTGTTAGGGAATGTAGGTTAGATACCATAGAAATACGATAAACTCGCCTCCTGATAAGTCTAGATTCAATACGAACGACAAAACTCAAAGAATAATCTGCCTTAAATTACAAATAGATTAGCTAGATATCAACTATCCGCTCTTTCCCTTTTCAAAGAATCTGTTTTGATATTTGATTCAAACCGGTCCTCATTATTCTCAGTACGCTAAAATAGTATGGAAAACAAAACCCCGTCACGGCAGTAACGCAAGCGTCATTCGCTTTGGGGTTAGCGGTTTTGAGTCTGAGATTCTGAATAGCTGTTTCGGGTTAGACCAGATGAAGTTGTTTGAGACAGTTTGGAATCGAACCGGGAAGTGCATATCTTGATTAAAAAAGAAGTTGCTGGATTTATCCCGATATTTTTATATCATGCCAATGACCTTTGTCCTTTAACACATTCAACCCTTCAACATAGAAAAACTCGTGCAAAACTCAAGAACAGATATCTCTCGCCGAAAAAGTGTCCCTCGAAAAGAGAACAATACTGCTAGAAAAAAGACCAACTACAGTCCTACCGTTAAAGTGGATGAAAGCGTTCCTTCTCTTAATCTGGCTGAAATAAAGGGAATGGAAATTAAAGAACTGGAACAGCTTGGCAAGGGCTTTGAAATCGAAAATGCCACTTCGATGCTTAGGCAGGAACTTATTTTTGCCCTGCTCAATGCACAAACAGCCAGGGGCGGCGCTATCTACAGTACCGGCGTTCTCGAAACACTGCCGGACGGGTTTGGCTTTCTGAGGTCACCTGACTTCAGCTATGTTCCCGGCCCTGATGATATCTACGTCTCACCCTCTCAGATCAGGAGATTTAACCTGCGTACCGGGGATACCATAGAGGGGCAGGTTAGACCACCTAAGGAGAGCGAGCGCTACTATGCCCTTCTGAAAGTAGAACGGTTGAATTTTGAAGATCCGGATCTGGCAAAAGACAAAACCCTGTTTGATAACCTGACGCCACTTTATCCAGATGAGAAGCTGAATCTGGAAAGGACAGATGGGGACAAGACCACCCGAATTATTGACATGTTCTGCCCGATTGGAAAGGGACAGCGAGGTTTGATTGTTGCACCGCCCCATGCAGGAAAGACCATGATTCTGCAGACCATGGCCAACAGCATCACGACTAACCATCCGGATGTAAAATTAATTGTTCTGTTGATCGATGAACGGCCCGAAGAGGTGACGGACATGATTCGCTCGGTGAACGGAGAGGTGATCAGCTCGACTTTTGATGAGCCGGCTTCCCGACACGTTCAGGTTGCCGAAATGGTAATTGAAAAAGCCAAACGTCTGGTGGAACATAATCATGATGTTGTTATCCTGCTCGATTCCATTACAAGGTTGGCGCGGGCTTATAATACAGTTGTTCCTGCCAGTGGTAAAATTCTGTCAGGCGGCGTCGATGCCAATGCACTGCATAAACCCAAACGGTTTTTCGGGGCAGCAAGAAATATTGAATTCGGTGGATCTTTGACCATTTTGGCAACTGCGCTGATCGATACTGGTAGCCGCATGGATGAAGTGATCTTTGAAGAGTTCAAGGGAACCGGTAACATGCAACTGGTGTTGGACCGCAAGCTACTCGAAAAAAGAATCTTCCCGACGATTGATGTTGAGAAATCAAACACCCGGAAGGAGGAACTGCTGCTTGAATCAACCGCCGATATCTACAAACTCCGCCGGATACTTTCCGCATCTAGTACTCAGGAAGCTATGGAGTTCCTGCTGGATAAACTGGACAAGTTCCCAACCAATAAAAAGCTGCTTGATATGGTAAATAATTGATTTTAAATTATTACTGTAAAAGGATATTGTAAAAGTCAATATTTTGGTTAATAATGATACATTAACCTGAATTTTTGAGGAAACCGATCGATCCTCAACCGGGTATCCGGACAGGCCCTGACAACAGGGATTAGCTGCTGTGTGCTGCTGAGTTCTGAAGACAGTGGACTTCTTGAAACCCGGCGGAAGTTTTGATTGTCCGCTAAATACTAAACTCACTACTTACTATGAAAGCCGAAATCCATCCCAAATACGTGCCGACTTCTTATCGTTGTGCCTGTGGCGCCAAATTTGAAATTAATTCAACTCTAGGTGGCGAAGTCAAACTGGAGATCTGTTCACAATGTCACCCGCTTTATACCGGTAAAGAGAAACTGGTTGATACCGAGGGTCGAATTGAACGGTTCAGGAAAAAATACAAAAACGTTGGCAAATAACCTGAAACAAAACAGCTATATTACCTGTATGTCCTATGCTGGATAAACTTGCAAAAATTGCAGATCGTTTTGAAGAGCTAACCGCCCTATTGAGTCAACCGGAGGTTATCTCAGATTCCAAGCGTTTTCAGAGTTTATCAAAAGAGCAGGCGAAGATGTCGAGTGTAGTTGAGGTGTTTCAAGTTCTGTCCCTCAAACAACAGGAGCTGGACGACAACATCAGCATGTCCAAGGATCCGGAAGAGGATCCTGAAATGCGGGAAATGGCCAAAGAGGAGGTGCTGAGCCTCAAGAATGAGGTTTCCCAGCTACAGGATGAGGCCAAGTTTCTATTAATGCCAAAAGACCCTGATGATGAGAAGAATACCATTCTCGAAATCAGGGCAGGAACAGGTGGGGATGAAGCTGCACTCTTTGTGGCTGACCTTTACCGGATGTACCTGAAATTTGCAGAACAGAACAAGTGGCGTGTTGAGGTAATGAGCTCAAATCCGACTGGTATCGGCGGCTTCAAAGAGATTGTGATCTCGATTGAAGGGAAAAAAGTATACAGTCGGTTGAAATTTGAAGCGGGGACTCATCGTGTTCAGCGGGTACCACAGACTGAAACTCAGGGGCGGGTCCATACATCCGCAGTGACAGTGGCAGTTCTTCCCGAAGCGGAAGATGTCGATGTTGAGATAAACGCCAATGATCTGCGCATTGATACCTATCGCTCGCAAGGTGCAGGAGGTCAGCATGTTAATACCACCGACTCGGCTATCCGAATCACCCATAATCCCACCGGTATCGTTGTAACCTGCCAGGAAGAGCGTTCTCAGCTTAAAAACAAGAACAAGGCGATGAAACTTCTGAAAGCCAAGCTGTATGAAGCGCAGTTAGCCGCTGTCGTATCTGAAGAGGCTGAAATGCGCAAGAGCATGGTGGGAAGTGGTGATCGCAGTGAGCGTATCCGGACCTACAATTATCCCCAGGGGAGAATGACCGACCATCGTATTGGGCTGACATTATATAAGCTTGACGAATTGATGAGCAACGGTGATTTAAATGATATTGTGGATGCCCTGGTTTCCAGTCATCAGGCTGAACTGCTAGAAAAACAGGATAGAATGTAACCTGTCGCCGGACCTTCCCGACCATCCTCTCCGTTTTACAATTCCTTAGATGATCTGGCGATCAGCTTTCCATGTAGCCTTTCATCAGTGAACGCAGCATGGCGATAGCTTTAGTTCGCAGTTGTGATACCCGCGATTCAGAAACGTCCAGTACCGCTCCAATCTCTTTAAGGTTCAGCTCTTCATTGTAATAGAGCGAGAGTACCAGTTTTTCCTTTTCCGGAAGCTCCTCAATTGCTCTTACCACGAGTTCCTGTGCTTCAGTGCCTAGCAACTTATCGACGACATCTTCTTCATCAGGATCTGACAGAGTTTCCAGAATATCCATTTTTTCATCAGATCCGGTGAAGGTTCCCATGCTGTCAAGGGACAATAACGGAATGGGTTTGGATTTGTTCAGGAATTCGGGTAACTCCTTTGGTTTCAGGCCCAACTGTTTGGACAGTTGTTTATCTGTGGGGTGATCGATACTTCCGGATCTAAGCTCTGTGTATGCGTTTTCCAGCTTTGAGCTGTTATCCCGGACTGACCTGGGGATCCAGTCCTTGGATCTCAGGTCATCAAGCATGGCCCCTCTGACGCGGATTTCTGCGTAGGTTTTGAATTTTGCCCCCTTGTCGGCATCGTATTTGTCCATCGCTTCAAGCAAACCGATCATTCCTGCCTGTATCAAATCGTCCAGCTGAAAATTAGCTGGAAGTCTGGCGGCAAGTCTGTTGGCGATATGCTTTACCATAGGCGCATATTCCAAGACCAACACTTCCCGGTCGACTGGCTTTTGATTCAAGTAAGGGTTCTGCATAGATGATGATGTTGAGAATCAGTGTGTCTTTGGTTGTGCCTTTTTCAGAAGGCGCAACTGCTTACAAGGGTGAACAGACATTTGAAAAAGCAAATCGCATGCCTTTCTATGCGATTTGCCCGAGAAAACAAATGGATCGGTGTAAAAGGCCGGAGATTACCAACTAGCGTAAGGAGGGATTGTGCGTGAAACAGGCGGAGTCAGTTCAGGTGCTGGTTAATTTCGTTTCCAGGAGCCCAGTCGCTTCCAGAAAGAGCTATCCTTGTCGTTCAGCATGAGCCCCCCGGATGGGTCGGTGACGTTCATGGCGAGTTTTCGGAAAGCTTTTCCGGCTGGTGAATTTGGATACGACAAGGAAATGGGTTCCTGTTGTTTTACGGCTCTAATAAAATTCGGATCCCTGGGGATGCTTCCAAGCAGTTCGAGATTGACCGTCAGGAACTTGTTCAGGACCCGGACAAGCCGGTTGAATACATCTTTTGATTCTGCAGGCCCGGATTGGTTAACAATTAGGTTGAAATGGTGCACCTGGTATTTGGAGGACATAATCTTCATCAGAGCGTAAGCATCAGTGATGGCTGTGGGTTCCGGATTGGTTACCACACAGATTTCATCTGCGGCAGCATTAAAGCGGAGCACATTCGATGAAATACCGGCGCCGGTATCGATCAGGATAAAATCATACTGGGTTTTAAGGTTGGCAAGTTCACGGAGCATGGACATTTGCTGCTTACCGGACAAGGTTTGCATTTCACTGATGCCGGAGGATGCCGGGAGGATATGAATCCCCATGGGGCCTTCAATGATGATGTCGTTGATATGCTTTTTACCCATTAGAACATCTTCAATCGTGAACTGTGGTGCAATATTCAACAGGATATCAATATTAGCCAGGCCGAGATCTGCATCAATCAGAAATACCCTCTTCCCCAGTTTTGCTAAATGAATGGCAAGGTTAATGACGATATTGGTTTTGCCAACACCGCCCTTTCCGCTGGTGATGCTCAGGGATCGAAACCTTGCGGAATCGACCCTGTGTGATTTTTGATTGTTTTGTGAAAAACGCTTTCGCAAAGTGGATGCTTGGTCAGTCATTATTACGTCACAGGTGTTTCAGGTTTAATATTTTGGAAAGGGTTTGTTAGACATCCATTGCTGAAATGTTCAAGAGCAGATCGATTAACCGATCTCTTGAGGCGTCTTCAATATCATCGGGCACATTCTGTCCAGTCGTCAAGTAGGCAAGTGGAAGCTTGAAGCGAATGGAATGGTTAAATATTGACCCGTAGCTGGTTGATTCATCCAGCTTGGTGAAAACAACCCCACTCAACGGGATAGTACTGAATCGCTTGGTGATTTCAACCTGATCGTTATCTTTGGTGGTTGCACTGAGAACTAGCAGGTTGTCAAACGAAGAGTAGTTTTTAAGAATATCCCTCAAGGAGGCCATTTGCGTTTCATCCCGCTGCGAGCGGCCAGCCGTATCAATCAGGATCAGGTCCATATTTTTGAATTCTGATAGGGCGTGGTCCAACTGGGTGTGATCATTGACGACGCGAATCGGCACATTGATGATCCGGGCATATTCCTGCAGCTGCTGTACAGCCGCTATTCTGAAGGTGTCCAGTGTAATCAATCCAATTTTCATCCCGGGTTGAGCGATTTTTTCCCGGCCGGCAATTTTAGCAAGTGTCGTTGTCTTACCGACACCCGTCGGTCCCAGAAAAGTGAGAATTCTGGGCTTCCCCCCTGTAGATTTTGTTTTTTTAGTCGGCGAGGCAATAATCCTGATAACCTGCAAAAACAATCGAGCAACGTAAATCTTGACATATGAGAAGTTATCGATTTCCTGTTTGGGGATCTTCTTCTTGACCTCTTCAATCAGCCGCCGAGCGAATTTTTCCTCGATTCCGTTGAAGCATAATTGCTGATATAGTGCAATCAGGTTTTCGTGCAGTTCGTCTTCTCTGAGCATACTGGACTGGTTCACCAGCATGCCTACCAGGTTTTTGAGCTCGGAAAGCTCATACCGTAGATGGTTTACATTGGCGGAATCATTTGCTTCCCTGCGATACCCCTTTCTCAGGTCAGTTACCATTTCTTTGAGTTCGGATATATCATCCTGCAGGTTTATGCTGATGGCAGCAGGCTCCTGTTGCCTGGTCTCGACTTTTCGAGGCGATTTTGGTGAGTTCAGCAGGATTTCCTTTTCATACTCGGTTTTCTGCTGTTGCTGCTTCAGCAAGCCGTTATACTCATTCGGGTTAACCGCCTTTGTTCGCTCGTCCCTTGCAGCGGTTACCTCCAAGACGTGCTGCCCGAACATGCCAAAAGCGCCAGTCCCTTTTCTAACCTTGCGGGTTGAAATAATAACAGCTCTTGACCCCAGATCATCCTTAATCATCTTAATGGCTTCCTGCATGTTGGAAGCTGTGTATTTCTTTACCTGCATATGAACAAATCCCTTTGATGATTTCTATGAGAAGGAAATACCTTTATTCTGATCCGATAGGGAAAGGAAAAATCGTGCCAATATTGAGCCGAGAGCAAACAAATTCACGGAACTGTTTTCAGGAACTGTGAGGTCGTTTTAAGTCTATCAACCACGGGAAAACGATTGAATGACGAGATATCAGCGTAGCTTTACCTGATAATGGTTTTTTCGCTTCGGGTCTCGGATTACATATCTGGCAATGCCGGAACCGCTGATATCAACGGTAATATTCTCGCGCGCTGCTATGAGCAAAACGTCTCGGAATGTTTTGTTTTTCAGTCGTTTGACGATCTGAGCGGGACTTTTTTTATCATCAGACTCATCAGTCGGTGGGATGGATAACGCTTTAAATACCGTTTCGACTGACGAATTGGGTAAATCTTTTTCAGCCGCTTCAATGGGAAACTGGCCCGGGTAGAAATGCAGAGCATGTTCGGCTATTTTTTTAAAAACAGGTGCGGCGGTTCCCGATCCAAGGTATTTTCGCTGTGGCTCGTCGATCATGACGAAAATTGTCAGCTTCGGGTTTTCTGCCGGTAGAAAACCAACGAATGATAGAACGTGGTTTTTAGACGAGTATCTCTGTTTTTTCGCATCGTATTTTCTGGAGGTACCCGTTTTCCCTGCAACCGTGATTCCCTTCAGTTTTGCCCTGAAGCCGGTGCCTTCTTCCTGCACAACGGCTATCATGTATGATTTGACCTTCTCCGCGACTGTTTTTTTCAGGATTCTTTTTTTCAGGGTTTCGGTTAGCTGTACCGGTTGTCCATTTGCTGTTTTGGCGGTCTTAATAACGCTGGGACTGATGAGGATCCCTCCGGTAGCAATGGTGTTAATAGCTGTTATAAGTTGAATCGGGGTTGCAGAAATACTGTGTCCGTAGGACATGGTTGCAACATCGGTATCGGACCATTTTTCGTACGGAAACACTTTGCCTGAGGCTTCCCCTGGCAGGGAAATGCCGGTTTTCTGGCCAAATCCAAACTCACGAATCATCCGGTAAAAGACCGGCTTTGGAATCAGCTGACCAATTTTAGCGGCACAGATATTGGATGATTTCTGAATAATTTTTTCCAGGGGGAGCCATCCGTATGAGGCGACATCGTGGATGATTCTGTCCTGAATCTGATACTTACCGTTTTCACAGAAAAAGATATTGTCATCACTGATGACATCGTTCTCCAAGGCAGCTGAGACTGTGATGATTTTAAAGGTTGATCCCGGTTCGTATGATGCGCTGACCGCACGGTTGAAAAAGTTTGCCTGATTGAATTTCTCAAAATTGTTTGGGTCATAGTCCGGAAGGGTGGCGATGGTCAAAATGTTTCCGGTCTGTGATTCCATGACGATAGCAATGGCATGATTGGCATGCGTCAAGCGGATCACTTTTTCAAGTTCCTTTTCGGTATAGTACTGGAGCTTGCTGTTAATGGTCAGCTCAAGAGACCCACCCAGAATCTCATCCAGCTCAGGAGTGCCGTATATTGAGTTCCAGATGGAGTGCCGATCAGTGTCTGCCATTAAGTGCTGATCATATTGATATTCAAGCCCTTCAAGCCCTTGTGAGTCGATACCGGAAAATCCGATCAGTTGGGCAGCGTGATTTTTCAAGGGGTAGAAACGCTGGTACTCTTTGATCTGGTAGATTCCCGGGAGCTTCAGGGCTTTAACCTGCTGGCTGACAGTCGGTATCGGGTGACGCTTGATCCAGACAAAACTTGAATCAGCGATAAGCTTCTTAAACAGACGTTCTTCGGATTCATTTAGAATCCGGCTCAGTCGAATAGCAGCAGTTTCAGGGTCTTCGACCTCGGTGGGAATGGCAAAAACAGATTCCATCGGCAGGGAGACCGTCAGGATCTTACCCTGATTGTCCAGGATAGGTCCACGTTGCAGCTTAACAGACATTGTCTGATTGTGTTGCATGTCGGCACGAATATCCAGAGCTGGTTTTTCCACCGTCTGCATGTGCAGACCCCTGAGCAGGATGACCAGTAATATGGCAATGAAGAAGAGTGTTACCCAGCGAACACGACTACTGAAACTTTTCAGGATAATTCTGTTGGATAGAGGGTTCATTAAATCGTATGGAAAGTGTGAAATTCAGGTATTATTCTGTTTATCGTCTGTAGACCTCGGTAGTTTGACTGAATCATTGTTCTTCAGAAGAACTATTTTTTATAATAGGCTTGATTTGTTTTGCTCTTGGTCGCCTGAGATAAATGCTGTTGCGAGCGGTTTTTTCGATATTTGATAGTCTTGTCAGATATCGTTCCTCAAGTTTTAACGGCAGAATGGATGAAATGACCTGACGTTTTTCAATCATCAACCGGCGAACTTTTTTCTCGGTTCGGGTATAATCGATACGTTGCTGAACGAAAAGAAGCGCTACAATGAAAAGAATCGCGAGGGTCACAATAAACCAGAAGGATGATACGTTGGGGTCCTCCCTCTTCTTGCGGACGAGACGCCTTTTGTTGTTCGGGCTGGGGGTAGAGAAATCTTTCATTGTTTTTCAGTCGCTCTGAGTTTCGCGCTGCGTGATCGGGGATTGTTTATTACTTCACTGGACCCGGCTTTTATAAGCTTTGGCTTTAGTGTTTTTGCTACCGTTTTTAAACCACATATGCAATATGGAATATTTTTAGGACATTGACATGGATTTTCCAAGGCATGAAATGTCTGTTTGACTTGTCGATCCTCCAGGGAGTGAAAGGAGATAACTGCCAATCGACCATTGGGCTGCAACAGTTGGATGGTGCTGGCCAGCAGTTCATTAAGTTCTTCCATTTCCTGGTTTACTGCAATCCGAATCGCTTGAAATGTTCTGGTAGCCGGGTGGAGTTTGCCGTACTGAAATTTCTTTGGGACAGCCTCTCTTATACAATCCGATAACTGCTGTGTTGTCAAGAGAGCGTTTTTGCTGCGTTGACGTACAATCTGCTGCGCAATTTTGCGAGCAAATGGCTCCTCTCCATATTTTCGAAAAATCGATATCAGCTCACTTTCGCTCCAGGAGTTTACCAGTTCAGATGCGGTCAATGGGCTTTC
>JAOZRE010000362.1 GCA_029940215.1 bacterium
AAGAATGTACCCCTGCTTCGGACCGGGAGCAGGGATCTCAATTTAAAAACCGAAGCCAACATTGATCGTCAAGAACTCCTTTTCAGTATTAGTGTCGGGGTTCGATTCGATCAGTTGCCCGAAGGTGAGTTTCCCTCCCAGACCGTAACCCACCATCCAGCCTTTCAGTTTTTTATCATTCTGTGAGTTCGATGTCTCAGGGATCATCGAATAGCTCAGTCCGGAGATGTTCAAGGTATAAGGCATAAAGGTGTAATTGACATGGTCTATGTTGATAACCTGCCCTTTCAAAGCAGTACCAATCACAAACAATCCATTCTTGTACCCTATATTCACGCCAAGGGCAGCTGACAGGGTTCCTGATCCCATACCAATTTCCGCGCCGGGAAAGACGAGAAATCCATCATCAATCCACTTCATCTTGGATTGCAACCCCTTACGAAACGATTTTGGATGGTGGTCACTCGAAGCGTCCCGATCATGCCAATGCCCTTTATAGGCAAAAGCAGCTGAGCTGAAGCCGACAATCATGACAAGCATGGAAGCAATCAATTTCATTTTTTTCATCTGTTTCTCCATTTATGTTACTTGCGTGAACAACCCCAAACTGCGGGATTGAAGTTGTGCTCAATTCCATGATTACAGTTTGAAACAACCCGCCGGAGATCGGCTACGGATTTCCGATGAGCAGCGCCGTATTTCAGTTGAACGGCGGAAATGTCAGGTTGAACGGTATCGCAGTCCGATTAAATCCCCAGCCGGGACTTTACGCAAACCATCAATTGTCGTAGCGTGACTGCATCGACAATTAAGGGTCGGCTCAAAAATTAGTCGAGTGTTTCTCATTAGTGTTAAAGAAACACGTCGTGAAGGCATTCTGTCAGCAAAATATCCGGTCCTTATGGGACTTTTACGGACAGTTTATACCAAGTTATTTTTATACGATCCCTAAACTGATTTGTTAACCATCGTCAGGTAATAGCTTGAAAAAGGGCTTCTCACATTTTTTAAGTGCACTCCTGGTCCTGATCATCTCGCTGCTGATCGGCGGCATTCTGAGTCTGATCATCGGCTTGAGGTACGACCAGTTCATCTGGATCTCGTCGACTATCATCATCCTGGATTCGTTGTTCCTTGGAATCGGCGTACTGGTCAGCCTCTACTTCACCCGCTACCTTGCCAACCGCACATCAAATGTGACCCTGATGCTACTCTCCTTCAGCCTGATTCTGGGGGTGGGGATTATCAGTTTCTTCATTTTTTTTATCGGCAACCCAACCGCTTTTTTGTACTCCGACAACAGAACCATCACTTACCTGCTGATCAACCTGCTGTTTTTCATCTCCATCAATATCATCAGCAGCGGATTTGTAATTTTTCAGCAGACGATTATCGAAAAAGAGAGTGCGCTGCGCGAGGAATCCCTGCTGAAAACCCAAATGGAGTTGAAGCTTCTGTCGTCCAAGATCAACCCTCACTTTCTGTTCAACTCTCTTAATCTGATGGTTTCCCTGCTCAAGACCCCAGAAAAGGCAGAGACCGCCCTGATCAACCTGGCAGAACTGTTGAGGTACCAGCTCGATTTCAGCGACGCATCAGCCGTCTCGCTGGAATCGGAACTGGCGGCCGTGGAAAAATACCTATCCATTCAGCAGATGCGATTCGGGGACAAATTGGTCTATGACGTTGACTGTCAGGCTGAAGGCCAGATTCCGCCCATGATCATCCAACCGCTTGTCGAAAACTGTATCAAGCATAATATCGACAACAGTGACCGCCTGACGATCCATCTGAAAATCCGCCGTCACGAAGAATGGATCGTGATTTCCGTCTGCGACTCTGAAGGCAGGCTGCAGCCGGATATGCTGGACAAAGGGGTGGGACTAACTGTCACCCGCAAGCGGGTTGAGCTTCTGGGAGGTACCTTATTAATCAAAAATGGAGGGATAGAGATATCAATCATCTCATGATCAGAACACTCATTGCCGACGACGAGCCCCATGCCATCGAGCGGCTCAAGGACCTGCTGTCCGATCACAAACAGTTTCAAGTGATTGCCACGGCCGGAAGCGGTACCGAAGCACTGGAGCAGATGGTTTCCCTGCAACCGGAGGTCGCCTTCCTTGATATCAATATGCCCGGCGTTTCCGTCTTCAAGACCATTACCTCACTGCAGGCGCCACCCCTTATTATCTTTCAGACCGCCCACTCCAAGTATGCCGCTGATGCGTTTGAGGTGGATGCACTGGATTACCTGATGAAACCGGTCAGCCGAGAACGATTCGCACGGGCAGTGAGTAAAATAGTCGACAAACTGTCGGTTTCCGAAAGAGACCCTGAAGGTAGGGAACCGGCGGAAAAGGAACAGACGGAGCAGATCTCGGTAAAGGTAAGGGACGCCATTAAAATCATACCGGTCATCGATATTCGGAAGATCTGCTTTGAAGAGGGGTTGAGTTTTATTTACACGGAAGAGGGACGCTTCCTGTCGGACCGGTCGTTGAACTACTATGAAGAGAAATTTGAAGGGGCAGGGTTTTTCAGGAGTAATCGCGCCAACCTGGTCAACCTCTCTTTCCTTACGACTATTCACAAGGGGTTTAAAGGAGCCTACATCATCGAATTGCAGGATGGAACACGGGTGGATCTGTCGCGGAGAAAAGCGATGATCTTGAAAAAAACGTTGGATTTTTAAGGGGTCGGCTTAATGATTATGTGAAATTATTAACTAACGGTCCTAAAACGAACCATTCAAAGACCAGATTGGACCGTTCGTCAGAAAATTTAGCCACTCATCCTAAAGCGATAGCCAGACAGAATCGGGATTGGCAGATTGGTAACTGTAACGAGCTATTTTGTTTCAGCCAAACGGCTGGACACAAAAACATCCAATCGCGACCTGCAAAAGGAGAAAAACATGAAAACAAAACTGCTGCTGATTCTTTTTGCGCTCCTGTTCGGGAGCGCAAGCGTTAATGCCATCGAACTGAAAATAGTTGATGACGATTTAACCGAAACCCAACGATACACAGAGGATTACCTGTTTGCAGGAGAAGCCCTCGACTTCCAGGGAGAGGCTAGGGATCTCTTCTTCTTCACGGAAAAAATGGAATTCTCAGGCAAATCCGGCCTGGCCCTGAACGGAGTGGCCCGAAATATAGAGATTACTGGTGAAGTCAACAACGGTGTCAAAGCCGCCGGCCGATCGGTTGATATTAATGGACAGGTCAGGGGAACCAGTTTTCTGGCCGGAGAAAGGGTGACCATCGGACCTGAAGGTCAGATGGCCGGCGACACCTTTATCGGAGCCAGGAGAGTCTCAATCCTTGGAAAGCACACAGGGGACATGCGGATCGGCGCCGCTGAAATATCAATCCAGAACGTCATTCACGGAAACGTCACCGCACATACCGGACAACTGAAAATCTCGGAACAGGGTAAGATCATCGGAAACCTGACCTACCATTCCGACCAGGAACTCAGCCCTGATGAAGCATCACGGGTAACCGGTGACATTATATTTGAGTTCGATGACAAGCGGTTTTTCGACGACCATATGAAGGAAAGATCATTTCATGGCCCCTTCTGGTTATCACTGCTGTTCAAGGTGTCTTTTATCGTTTTCGGGTTGCTGATCCTGCTCTTCCCTGTGACCAGACTGCTTGAAAAGCGATACACACGAAAGGAGCTTTTGTCCCATTCACTCTGGGGCCTGATTCCTGTTTTTGTTTATCCAACAGCCATCATCGTATCCATACTGCTGGTGATCACACTGCCCATGGCCGCAGCTTTGGCACTGGCTTTCATGCCCATACTTTTTATCACCAAGGTATTGGGGATAACCATGATCGGCGGATACCTGGCGGATCGATTCGGTATGAACAGCACCAGTCGTTTTCTCTATTTTCTGATCGGTGTGATACTGTACTCACTGCTCAGCCTGATTCCGATTTTTGGAGGCCTGATGTTGGTCTTTGTCTCCACCATCGGCTGTGGTTTAATCCTCTCTGCACTGTTTAATAAGAAACTTGCCTAGATCTCTCCTGGGCGGGTTATTCGTCTGACACCACGTGGACGATTAACCCGTCTTTTAAGTCTGAAATCATCCGGATTCACAGCTTAAGACTACTTGACAAACGAACAGTTTTTCCCTAGTATCTCCTCAAAAATTCCATCACCAATCTCTGTCATACTCTCTGAAAATTCATTCCAAAGGAGCCTGGCATGTCCCTTCGAGCGATCAGAACTGTTCTGTTCATATTGGTCTTAACCTCCCTGTTTGCCTGTCGTTCACTCAATAACGGCGGCGGTCAAGATTTTGTTCAGGTTCAGATAACCATTGAACAACCCGAAAAAAATTCAGCAAACCGATCTTTAGCTGGTGTGCAAACAGCTGCCATCTTTGCGGTGGCAGACAGTTTTACCATCGACACAATGGATCAGGTTAAAAGCTGGTATGATGGTCAACTCCAGAACCTGGTCAATGGAACCGTTACGTTGACCGTACCGTTAAATACACCATTGAAACTGGCAAAATGGGCTTATGCTGAATCCTACACGCTGGAACAGATTATTAACGGCAGTGATGAGCCATCTGCATACGGCATTTCCGATGCGTTCACCGTCACCGGGTCAGATAAGACCATGACCATTGCCATTAACTACGGTGAAGCATGGGAAGGTACCGTTCAGTTCGGAGAACCTGGCTATTTTGATGCACCGATGAAAATAGTCCAGGACAGCAGTGGCAATATATACATGATGTCATTGGGACGCTTCCTGATTTGTTTATTAATA
>JAOZRE010000003.1 GCA_029940215.1 bacterium
TCACCCGATGGAGATCCTGTTTGATGCTCTGAATCAGGGTTAACGGAACAGACAAGTACATTAACTTAAGCACAGTCCGAGTGGCTGTTGTGAAGCCGTGGCAATTACTTGGAGGAGTTTCTTAGATGATCTTGACGAAATTGAGCGCCCGAAATCCCGCCTGTTTGAGCGTTAGCGAGTTCGGGATTTCAGCGAAATGAGTTATAGATCATCTTGAAACGGATCCGTAATTGAAACGGGTTTACAGCAGACACGGAATTTGATGCTTAAGTTAACGACATTGAGTACCAATTCACTGTAGGATCTGGTGCGTTCAATCGAATAAACTGGGGAGCATGATGATCGATTCCAGAATTGCAGACCGATTGCAAAGCGCTTTTAAGACAGCCGGGCAGGTGACGGTTATGACCGGGGCTGGTATTTCTGCCGAAAGTGGTATTCCGACCTTTCGCGGACCCGAAGGATACTGGACGGTTGGGTCACAATCCTATCACCCGCAGGAAATGGCGACATTTTCCATGTTTTCCCGGGAGCCTTTGGAAGTCTGGCAATGGTATTGCTATCGGCGCTCAGTCTGTATCAGTGCCGAACCCAATCCCGGTCATTTGGCCCTGGTTGAGATGGAGCAGGTCCTGGGTGACCGGTTTACGCTGATAACACAGAATGTCGACGGGCTTCACCTTCGCGCCGGGAATAGTGAGCAGCGAACCTTCCAGATTCACGGCAATATTAACTATATGAGGTGTTCTGTTGACTGTTCGTCGGATCTTTATCCCATTCCGACGTTTATACCTGAGAGGCCGGTAAGCAAGGTTTATGACCTGCAACTACTGGAAAAACTGGTCTGCCCCAAATGCGGGCAACGAACCCGCCCCCATGTCCTCTGGTTTGACGAAAGCTATGATGAACAGTTTTTCAGATTCAACAGCTCCCTTCAAGTAGCGCAACAGACTGATCTATTGATCATTGTCGGGACATCGGGCGCCACCAACCTGCCAAACCATGTGGTCAGTGTTGTTCTATCCAATGGCGGCCTGGTGGTTGACTTGAATATTGAATCCAACCTGTTCTCTGACCTGGCCGAACAGAACCAGGGTATTGCCCTTCGAGGTCCCAGCGGAGAGATGCTGCCGGAACTCCTCAATCTCCTGCCTCGTTAGACCTCTTCTCAGGCTCAGAAAATGAGCCTGACCCCCACATCCTGTCACCTGGGGGTATTGCCAATCCGTTCAATACCAGCCCTTAGGGACGACACAAATAATTACCATCGATTTTGAAAAAAATTTGTGTTTTACAAAAGGCAGTGATATGATTAGATCCAAGAAACGTCACATTCCAGGCCGATTTTTGGAGGCGGCCCTTATTTACCTCCATCTATCTTGTTTGATCATTTGTCCGATGGACAACCTTCATTGATTTGTAATCGCATAACCCGTTTACACTGATACAAGTACGGAGGAGATCATGAAAAAGAGAAGATATCCCTGGAATAAACGTAAGCGAACGGTCCCATTCAATCCTGATCGGCGCTACCTGGACAGAGCGGTGAACGAATTTTTGGCTGGTGGCGGCCGGATTTCAACACTCGTGCTGGATGAGAAAAGCTATCAACTCTTCGTCGAAGGCAGTAATGGTCTGACAGATGCGGATGAGTTTCTGCTGGATCAATAGCACCGGCGCAAACAGCATGAACCCCTGTCTGATACCGGCTGCTCTCCCCTGGGGAGCCGTATTGGATAAACAGGTACATAGTTGGTTCAGAATTCACAGAAATCACTATGTACCTGTTCCATACCTTGCCAGTTGTCGGGCCCCATCAACATTTCATGCAAAATTCAGTTGATCTGAAAGCAAACCTGAAATAACATTTAGAAATTGACTGGTAAGGTTAAACGGAAAAACAACGTTTTAAGATAGTTTTAACCTCTTTTTTCAGTGAGGGATCTACCCTGATCACTGTGTGAACTTAAAAAAAAGGGAGCCCTTATGCCATATCTTGAATGGGATGCGAGATACAGTGTCCAGAATGAGTTTATTGACTCCCAGCATAAAAATATTCTTAAGGCGATCAATGCATTGATAGATGCCATTGATGAAGGGCAGACCCATATTTTCTGTTCTAAACTGCATTCGGCCCTGAAAGCCTATACTGAGAGGCATTTCTCCCATGAAGAAAAGATTCTGAAGAAGGCTCATTTTCCGGGATTGTCCAGCCATAAGAAGGAGCATCGGTATTTTGTCCAAAAAGTGGAAGAGATCTATGAACAGATGAAAAATGGTGAGGCGGATATTGAAGTTGAACTGCAGATGTTGGATTTTCTGAAAGAGTGGTTTTACAATCACATATTAAAAAGCGATTTTGATTACGTCGATACCCTGCTGCAACATGTGGGCTAGTGACCATTTATCTTTTCGCTCACATATCGATCGGACTGTAAGGGAGTTTTGACCATGTCATTAATCAGCATAGACCCGGATCGTTGTACAAAAGATGGTCACTGTGTGGCCGAATGTTCCCCAAAGATTATTGAAATGGGCGACGATTATCCATTCATCAAGGTAGAGAACGAAGAGCGTTGTATCGACTGCGGTCACTGTGTGGCTGTTTGTCCAACTGAAGCACTGACCTTGAAGACTTTGTCACCTGTAGAGTGTTCGCCCCTCGACAAATCGCTGAATCTGTCGGAAGAACAGGCCATCCAGTTTTTACGGTCACGTCGTTCTATTCGGACTTACAAGAATAAATCTGTTGATAAAGAGACCCTGCAGAAATTGATCGATCTCGCCAGGTATGCTCCCACCGGCAGCAACAAACAGCCTGTTCAGTGGGTAATCATCCAGGATCCGGCAGATGTCCAGACAGTAGCTGGGATGGTTACAGACTGGATGAGAGATATCATCGCTCAGGCACCCGATGTGGCAAAAGAAATGAAGTTCGATACCATTGTGGCGGCTCAGGAATCAGGTGTTGACAGGATATGCAGAAACGCCCCTCACCTGGCTTTTGCCTTTGCCGACCAGTCATTTCCCAACGCCCAGACCGATTGTGCTATCGCCCTCAGCTACCTGGAGCTGTTTCTACCGGCAAATGGACTTGGAGGGTGCTGGGGTGGATATACCACCTTCGCCACCAAGTCCTGGCAACCATTAAAAGATTTTATCAACCTGCCAGAGAACACCGAATGTCATGGGGTGATGATGATCGGTTATCCACGTTATCGATTTCACCGCATGCCCACTCGCAGAGAGGCTCCGATCATCTGGCGCTGATGGCTCAAAGGGTGACCATCTTTTCTGCAATATCGGCAAAGGCCTTGCTCATGGCGGTATCGGCGTACTCTTCCTGGAATGACAGACCCTTATCCCCGCAGACGACCAGCTTGGCGTCAAAGGGGATCTTTCCCAGGAAGCGATTACTGGTATTAACGGCGGTTTTATAACCACCGCCCTTTCCGAAGAGGTCGATAGTCTTTCCACAATGTGGACAATCCATTCCGCTCATGTTTTCCACAATCCCAAAAATATCAAGATACATCTCTTTGCAGAAGTCGATGGATTTTCGGACATCTGCCAGTGCAACCTCCTGGGGGGTGGTCACAACAATCGCCTGGGCGTCCCGAATCGTCTGAGCGACGGTCAAAGGTTCGTCTCCGGTGCCGGGAGGGGAGTCGATGATCAGGCAGTCCAGTTCTCCCCATTCAACGTCTCCCAGAAACCGCTTGATGGTGCTGTGTTTCATTGATCCGCGCCAAATGATCGCTTTGTCGTTATCAACAATCATTGATTCGATGGAGATGGCTGACAGGTTATCGCTGTAGCGAATGGGAATGATCCTTCCTTCAGCATTTGCCTGGACCTTGTCCTTTAACCCCAGCATCCGGGGAACATCCGGTCCATGAATGTCCACATCGACCAGACCCACCTTGAGGCCCCGATTTGCCAATGCGATAGCCAGGTTGACCGATACACTGGTTTTCCCGACCCCTCCCTTGCCGCTCATCACGACAAATTTTTTCTTAATTCGCTTTAATGACCAACTGATGCGTGCATCGCGATCGTCCGACTCTTTCTGCTTGATATACAGATCACCTGGTGATCCCCCTTCCATTGCGTTCTCCTGTACTGACGTTTGTACTCCCTGTAATATCCTCTGCCGTCCATGGTGACTGATGGCTTCTCAACAACTATGACACGGTCTTCCGGGAAATAACCTTGACCGGTATCATATTCGAAACCCGAACCCCGGGATGGCTCTGCAAATGTGATCTGTCTCCGGATAACGTCTGTTGAAACCCTGCAGGGTTTTATTGAAATGACCGTCCATCTTTATTGGGTAAGCAGGGCTTTGAAATGTTGAAAAAAACTGCTCCAGGAGGTATGCTGGATAGAAAAGAGTTAAGGAACCGGTAATGTTCACCGGTTCGGAAAATCATTGCCCCTGATCATCATTATTGGAGACAGTATGCAGATAACCAGTATTCAGCTGGAGATGAAGGACCGATCAAAGGCAGACAGTGTTGCCTTTGCCCTGCAACAGGTAAAGGAAGCACAGGCCTGTGATCTGCTGATCCTGCCGGAGATCTGGACAGTGGGATTCTTTTCCTTCGACCGCTATTGTGACGAGAGTGAGAGTATCGACGGTCCTACTGTTACTGCATTTCGTGAGATGGCAATAAAAAAAGCCTGTTACCTGCATATGGGCAGCTTCGTGGAAAAGGATGGTGATGACTTCTACAACACCAGCCTTCTCCTCTCTCCTGACGGACAAATTGCCGCCCGCTATCGAAAAATACACCTGTTTGGCTACCAGTCCAGTGAAAGGCAGGTGCTTACAGCTGGTTACGAGATTACCACCTGCGAAACACCATTTGGGGTGATGGGGATGACAACCTGCTATGATCTGCGTTTTCCGGAGATCTATCGGATGATGGTGAACCAGGGAGCGACCTTGTTCCTGGTGACCTCCGCCTGGCCTCTGGCCAGACTGGATGCCTGGCAGTTGTTTAACCGGGCACGTGCCCATGAAAATCTCTCCTTTCTCGCCTCATGCAACTGTTCAGGCTCCAATGGTGGAAACTACTACGCCGGTCACAGCACCATTGTTGGCCCCCAGGGAAATATTCTGGCAGAAGGCGGCGAAAATGGCGGGATCGTTAGCACAGATATTGATCTGAACCAAACCGTGGAGATCAGAAACGAGTTTCCGGCCCTGGAAGACCGGGTATTTTTATGCTCCCGGTAGCTGTCTGTTATGACACCCCCCTGCCGTTTATGATGCATTTTTGACAATCCATGATAACCCATAGCCCCCAGGCAAATAGCAATAAAAGTACCCTGCCGAACTGGTTTGAATCTTTCAAGCCCGTCTTGAGGATCAGGTTGCTTGGCATCATGCTCCTCACGGTCTGTTTTGTTTCCACCGTCCAGGCGGCCGGAACGGATACTGTCTTCGCCTCGTTTGAGGGCTATAAGCCGGTTTATATCCTGAACTCCTGGTTTATGGATCGTGAAGGGTCAGAGCAGGGGTACCAGGACCAGGAACTGGCCATCCAAATCAGCCTGAAAAAGCAGATAATCTCCTCTTTCTATTTCGGGTACAGCCACAAGGCATTCTGGCAGATATACGATCTGGGCAACTCCCGTCCCTTTCGTGAGCAGAACTATAACCTGGAAGTGTTCCTGGATTATAGGCAATATTGGGGATTTGAACGCCTGCGCATCGGGCTGGAACATGAATCCAATGGTGAGCGTATGCGATTCGATGAAAACGGGGAGCCGGTTAACTATTCAAGGACCTGGGATCGGGCCTATCTTTTTCTGCAGAAACAGGCGACCTCCTTTCTGTCGATATCCCTGAAAGCCTGGGTAGTCACCAGCCCTAAAACAGAGGAGTACCGGGCCTATTACGACGACAATCCGGATATGCAGCAATATATGGGGAGTGGCGAGCTGGGCCTGTGCATCGATGTTTTTGGAGTGTTGACGAACCTGATGCTACGCCGGGGATGGCGGGATGGAACCGAAACGGTTCGGATGGATATTCAGGTGCCGATCAGGTTGTTCCTGGAAAAAACCAACAGCGAAAACGCCATCCATCTTCAGGCATTTTCCGGCTATGGCGACAGTCTCATCGATTATGATCGAAAAGTCAGCCGGCTGGCCGTCGGGATCTCTTTTCACTGATACTGCTATTTACCCCTTCGGTTCATTCAAAACCCGAAATCCGCATTGACTGTGTGACAATGGCATGAGGTTTACGAAACAGTCCCGATTGTGTATGATCAGCCCCTGTGATTGCTGCAACTGGTTTTCCCAACTAATCCCATTAAAAAGCAAGGTCTCCTGGCACTGCTGACGAAGATACCCATGACACATCACCACATTGATATACCCCTGACCTGTGATCAGACGCTATTGTCCCATATCCGTGCGAATCTGGAAGCTCTGGAGGTCAGTGAGCAGTCACCGGCGGGTTCCCGCAAAGCTGCTGTCGCCATCACCGTGGTAGATATTGCAGACGAACCTGGGGTGTATGGGCTGTCCGTGGATGACGAGCAGCGAGGGCATGGTGCAGTGATTCTCACTCGTCGGGCCTCCGGCCTGAAAAATCATGCCGGACAGTGGTCCTTTCCGGGAGGCAGGCTTGAACCCGGAGAAACGCCTGATGAAGCAGCGCTCAGGGAATTGGCAGAGGAGGTTGGTATTCATCTGACCCCAGAGGACATCATCGGACACCTCGACAATTTTATCACCCGTTCCGGTTTTGTGATGACACCGGTGGTGATCTGGGGGGGGGCGGGTTTGACGCAGCAAGCTGATCCAGAAGAAGTACGGTCGATTCACCGGGTTCCGATCAGGGAACTGTTAAGGGAGGATGCCCCCATTCTGGACCGGATTCCTGAATCGGAACATCCTGTGTTGTTGATGCCGGTGGGTAACAGCTGGATTGCCACTCCGACAGGTGCGATACTTTATCAGTTTCGGGAGGTTGCGGTTCTCGGTCGGAAAACACGGGTCGCTCACTTCGAACAACCCTATTTTGCCTGGAGCTGAGTTTGCGGCAGCCCGGTGCCCTGTATCAGGAGAAGGATTCGGGTTCCCTGACGAAGGGGAGAAAGAAGTAGAAGGTGGTGCCGCCCTCCGGGTTATTCCGGACGTTGATTTGACCGCCATGAGCCTGGATAATTTCCCAGCAGATAGCCAGCCCCAGCCCGGTTCCACCTGCCCCCGTTTTGGTTTTGGTACTTTGAGTGAACTTATTGAAAATGGTTGATAGTTCATCTTCCGGTACGCCAATTCCCAAATCCTTCACCTTAAATCCGAGGCCGCCCTTTTCTTTGATCACATCAACGGCGATGTGCCCACTCTCATGAGAGAATTTGATGGCGTTGGAGAGCAGGTTGTGGATAACCTGCATAATTTTTTCGTGATCCATGATAATCCGATCGTCAAATGACGGCGGGGTGAACGTCACAGACAGCGATTTTTCATCGACCAGAGCCTGCATTTCCCGGATGGCAAACTCGATCAGAAAAGAAAGACTCTCCGATTCAAAGATATAGTCCATTTTCCCTGATTCCAGCTTGGACAGATCCAGAAGGTCGTTCAAGAGCGACAACAGTCTCCGGCTGCTATAGAAAATCTCCTGAAAGTACTCCAGGAGTTTTTGTTTGCGTGTCTCCCTGAATCTGGAAATGGCCAGGTTGGTATATCCGATAATACCCTGCATAGGGGTTCGTATTTCGTGGCTCATGTTCGCCAGGAATTCTGATTTGGCTCGATTGGCCTGTTCGGCCTTTTCTCTGGCAGCTTCCAGTGCGGCTTCGATTTTTTTCTGGTTGGTGATGTCTTGAAAGGTACTCATCAGGTATGTTTCGTTATTAATCGTGATCTTGGAAGAGAACTGCTCGACCGTGATGATCTCTCCATTCTTGCGCAGAAAACGGTTCACATATTTATCCGGAACCGGCTGGCCAGCATTCCGCTTCCGAATTTGTTCCCGGATCATAGCACGGTTTTCTGGGACAACCAGTGCAGTCAGTGAATTCTGTTGCAGTTCTTCAAGCTTGTCATAGCCGAGCAGTTCCAGCAGGGCTGGATTCCCGAATATAATCTGTTCCCCTTTTGAAATGCTGATGCACATAGCTGAATTTTCTACCAGGATGCGGTATTTCTCTTCACTCTCCTTGAAAGACTGTTCTGTTTTACGGTGAGCGGATATCTCCTGAATCAGTTTTTTATCCTTTCCCAGGAGTGCCTCTGTTCGCTCCTGCACGATCTCATGCAGAGAGCTTTCATACTCCTGGTGGGTCGCGTTCATGCGGTCGGCCAGGGCCAGGGACATCAGGATGACTTCCAGGGCTGACCCGATCTGAATACTGTGTTGTGTGATGAAAAGTGTGGGTAGAAAGCCGGATCCCCAAAGTATGGTAACAAGATTGCCAAAGAGAAATACGGTCCAGGCAAACAGAAAAAATCTTGCCGGCCGATACGATTTGATCAGACAGATCAGGCTACTGACGTATATCGTGGTCATTGAGAGAAAGGCGATGATATTCAGTATCCGGATCCCCTGAGAATGGCTGACCAGAAAGGCCAATGGTATTGCCAGCAGGCTGGAAAAGGCAAGACCAGACAGCAGCAGATTGACGCGTGGCAGGATCTGGTGCAGGGACAGAAAGCTTTTTGCAAAGATGATCATCCAGAAACTAGCAAAACCAAGGGAGATCAATAGCGTGCTGTTACTGATGGAAGGTAAATCAGGCCAGAAGTATTGAAAGCTGATGCCGTTAAGGGTTGCCAGGAAAAAGGCAAAAGCCAGGATGTGGAACATGTAATACAAGTAACTGCGATCCTTCAGTGAAAAAAACAGGAAGAGATTGTAACAGGCCATCGCCAGCATGATGCCGTAATAGGTCCCTTGAACAATCTGGTTTTGATGGTCGCTTTTAAAGAAGCCGGGACGGGAGTAAAGCGTCATTGCCAACTGCATGCTGCTTTCACTCTCGATTCTTAGGTAAAATGTTTTTAAATGGGAATCTGCAGGCAGGGTAAACAGAAAATGAGGATGTGGAATGTCTCGCTGAGAAAATGGATACAGGTCGCCGGTGGTTCTCTGTTCGTATTGGCCTGATTTCAATGGGGAGAAAAACGTAATTCGATCCAGATAGGGATGTCCAATTTCCAATATCCACCCCTCTTTTGGGATGGTTCGATGTACGACGGTAAATCGCAGCCAATACACTGACGGAGTGTAGCCAAAGTTTAACCAGCCCTGAATATTATCTGTGAATTGGTTGGAAAATTTAGGAGATGCCACCTGCTCAATCTGCCACTCCCCTTCCGGATCTTCCAGGTACTGAATCTGAACGTCCAGTATAATGCTTTCCTGCAGGTTCCCAATAACAACAGGCGGTGCCGCAAACACAGATGTTGACCAGATGAAAAGAGTCGCCAGAAAAAGTGGAATCCAAATTATTCGTGATATTCCAGCACTGTGGTTGATACGGTTTCGTCTAAACATCAATGATAAGGTCTCCGGAATCTGTTCAAAACGGTAATTTCAGAAGCGATTGGCCATGACGAGGCTGTTTTTTTTAATTGGGAGTTTTTTTTTACCATAGATCCCGGGAATTCGTCGAGAAAAGAGTGCCCCCGGTCATTGAAAAATTTTGGTTCCTGGCGCATGATGGCGGTTAACAGTGACAGATAACCCGTTAAAGCAAAAATCATGTCTGAACAATCAAACCGGTCGACCCTTGCAGAAACCGGATCATTACTGGGACTGGTAGCAGGTCTGACTGCCTTTCTGATCTGGGGTATGAGCCCTGTGTACTGGAAAGAGCTCAAACATGTAGAGGCGCTGGAAGTCATTCTACATCGAATTGTCTGGTCATTTTTTTTCCTGATGCCGATCCTCATCCTCAAGGGACGCTGGAAGGAGTTTCTTGCAGCCGTCAGCAATCTGAAGGTCCTTGGCTTCCTGGTGATGACAGCTCTTTTCATCAGTGCTAACTGGTTTTTATATATTTGGGCTGTCACCCATGATCACCTGTTGCAGGCAAGCCTTGGATACTATATCAATCCTCTCGTGAATGTACTGCTTGGGATGGTATTTCTGCGGGAGCGATTCAGGCGCCTTCAAACAATGGCTCTTATACTTGCTGGCGGAGGTGTCTTTTATCTGACATTTTTTTATGGGCAATTCCCCTGGATTTCGCTGTTTCTGGCTTTTAGTTTTGGTTTGTACGGGCTAATCCGCAAGATGGTCGATGTCGCACCCCTGATTGGTTTGGCAGTTGAAACCATGTTGCTGTCTGTGCCTGCGGGTGCTTACCTGATCATTCGTTACCAGAATCATACAGGTGCCTTTCTGGTGACCGATACGCGGACCGACCTGTTTTTACTGGGGGCATCTGTTTTGACCGCCGTACCCCTACTGTTGTTTACCTTCAGTGCTAAACACCTCAGGCTGTCCACTGTCGGGTTTATCCAATACATGGCGCCGACCTGTATGTTTTTGTTGGGTGTTTTTCTCTATAAGGAGCCCTTCGCCATGGCTCAGGTGATAACATTTGCCCTGATCTGGGCTGCGCTGGCGCTGTATTCACTGGATTCCATTTTTTTTTACCGAAAGCTGTGAGTGATTATGTCGCAACTAATTGATCCTGCTGCCTGCTGAGAATTTCTGAATGAGAATCCCATGATATTCAACCCTGTTGCCATCCTTTTTCCGTTACTACTGCTTATTGCAGGCGGTTACGTTATTGCCAGGATCTTTTCGCTGTCCGAAGGTCCCCTGGTGAGAGTGGTTACTGATTTTTTCATGCCACTGCTGGTGTTCCACTCTTTTTGTACCACACCAACCTCCATCTCGCAGGTTATCCGTGTATTCGGGGCTGTGAGTCTGGTTGTTGGTCTGTTCCTGATACTTTCGTGGCTTTATTGTCGGATCTTTCAGCTGGAAATGAAAGCTGTGGCACCACCGCTGCTGTTTATGAATGCCGGATTCCTGGGTATTCCCGTGATGAAGCTCTGGGGTGGGCTGGCTGCCATGAATTTGATCGTTCTCTACGATCAACTGCAGACCTTCTACATCTTCACCCTTGGAATCGTTGTCGTCACAGGAAAATTCAGCTGGAAAGGCTTGAAGGAGATCATACAGACACCGTTGATCTGGTCTGTTGTCCTGGGGTTGGGCTTCAACCTGTTTCAGATACCGGTACATCAGGCGATCCTTTCGGGGTTTGCCTTTGGTGGAGATGTGGCGCCGGCACTGGCGGTATTCACCATTGGTATGTCTCTGCACCGATACCGGATTACCGTCAATGGACACGTGGTGGCGGGTGTCATGATGCGCTTCATACTGGGCTTTCTGTTCGGCTGGCTCTCCTGTTGGCTTTTCAATTTCACCGGCTTGACGCGAACAGTCGTGATTGTTGCGTCTTCCCTGCCATCCGCTGTTTTCTCAGCTGTTCTGCCTATTCGCTATGGTGTGGACAGCCGCTTCGCAAGTTCGGTGCTGGTGGTATCGACCCTTCTCAGCGTGGTGACACTGCCGCTCGCCTTTTATCTCAGCGAGTTAACAGGCTAGATCCCCTTTCCCTTGTAGCTCTGAGCAATTGATCCCGAAATGTGATGGGTTTCTCTTGCTGAGAGACTGTCCTTTTTTCTCGGAAAATCTGTAAAGAACAAAAAAAATCAAATAAATCGTAGGCAATAATGAGGTTGCAGGCTAAAATGGCTGAAGTACCAGTGACCGATTTCATCCGGAGCCCTTTCTCCATTAAACCATTATTAACAGTGATCGTTGTAAATCCAGGACCATGGCAGAAACACCCAAAAAAGGCCACCAGTCAACAACGGATGTTGAGCAATTGACACAACGCATAGCAGAACTGGAACAAACTGTTATCCGGAGCCAGCAGGAAAGCGATTTTTTCAGGGCTGTAGCAGACTATACCTACGACTGGGACTACTGGATCGGGCCTGAAGAAAATCTGATCTATATGTCACCCTCCTGCAAACGGATTACAGGTTATACCGTCGAAGAGTTTATGAACGACCCGGGCCTGCTTGACAGTATTATTCACCCGAAAGACCGTTCCCGGATTTCGCTCTCTTTTTACAATGAACTGCGTTCCAACCATCTGGAAGGTATCGATTTTCGAATCGTGACCAAGTTCGGCGAGGAGCGATGGATCAACCACAACTGTCAACCTGTGCCGGGGGTCAGTGGGCACGCCTTTGGAAGAAGGGCCAGCAACCGGGATGTGACGGATCGCAAACAGGCCGAAAGAGCGGTTCAGGATATCCTGGAAACTGCAACAGAGGGTTTTGTGCAGATCGATAACGAGGCCCGGATCGAACGGATCAACCCCTCCCTCTGCCAGATTTTCGGACGATCGGAATCAGAAATTATCGGGCATACGATTTTTGACTTTCTGGACCGGGAGAATACCCTCAAATATCAGCATCAGCTGGACGAGCGAGAGCAGCTGAAATCTGGTATTTATGAACTGGTCATCACCCGTCCGGACGGTAGCCGGGTCATCTGCCTGTTGAGCGCAGCACCTGTATTTGATGCCAAGGGTCATAAATCAGGATCCTTCGCCATGGTGCACGATATCAATGAAAGAAAACAGCTCGAAATTCAATTGAGAAATGCCAAGCGGCAGGCTGAGTCGGCGAGTGACGCCAAAAGCCGTTTTCTAGCCAATATGAGCCATGAAATCCGAACCCCGCTGAACTCCATCCTGGGTTTTGCACAGATTCTAATGAAACAGGCTCGGAAGCAGGAGATGCCTGATGGTTTTCTGCACCATCTCTCCCACATTCAAACCAGTGGTGAGAATCTGTCTGAGTTGATAAACAATATTCTTGATCTCTCCAAGATCGAGGCCGAAAAAACCACCCTCTCCGCGGAGAACATCAATCTCCGGCTGCTGGTCCAGGGTATTTTCCACATTAATAAAAACCAGGCCCGGAAAAAGGGGGTGGATTTCAACTATGAGTACGACAGCACGCTTCCGGAGGTTATTCGTTCAGATCGGACCAAATTGCACCAGATTCTGATTAACCTGGTGAGCAATGCCATTAAGTTTACATCCGAAAACGGGAAAGTCACTATGAAGGCCGCCCGGGACGGAAAGTTCCTGCTGCTGCAGGTGTCGGACGAGGGGATCGGCATTGCTGACAAGCGGCTGCCAAATATATTTGAGGCGTTCGAGCAGGAGGATGAATCGATGACCCGTCGTTATGGTGGAACTGGCCTGGGTCTGGCAATTGTCAAACAGGTGACGGAACTGATGAGCGGTACCGTTATGGTTGAAAGCGAGATTGAGAAAGGATCCGTTTTTACTGCACGGCTTCCATTGTTGCTGGGTGAGGGAGAGGAAGTTCGAGAAAGAGAGATCCAGTGGGATGAGCTTCGATTCGCGGACGACAACCGGGTGCTGGTTGTCGAGGATGACCCCACGAACCTGGAGATGATTGAGATCCTCTTCAGGGAACTGGGGCTGGACATCATTAAAGCCGATAATGCCATGCAGGGGATAAAGAAGGCGCTCAACGTGCAGCCCGACCTGATTCTAATGGATATGCACATGCCCGGAATCGATGGGATGGCGGCAACACGGCAGATCAGGCAGAACAAGAAAGGGCGGGGCATTCCCATTGTGGCCCTTTCGGCCGATGCATTTGTTGACCAGCAGAAAGCCGCTTTCAAGGCTGGTGTTTCAGGCTATCTGACAAAGCCCCTTGACTTCAAAAAACTAATCCCGGTCCTGCACCGCTATCTTCGTCATGAAACTACTTCAGAACCAGACCGTCCCGAATTGGTATCTGCGTCACCCCTTCCATCCGACCTTGTCGAAACCATGAAGACGGAGTTTGAAATACTGGAGCGTATCCCTCCGTTCGACGCCAAATCTGTCAAACAACAGGTGGAAAAAATGGTGGAAATCTGCCAAGCTTATAAAACTCCTTACAGGCAAACGCTGGAGGAAATACAGCTGGCATCCATATCCAGAAAATCACAACAGATCCCCATTTTGATCAGGGAGGCACTTAATGATTGATATCCTGACAGTCGATGATGATGCTGGTGTTGCGGATCAGATTACCGCTCTGCTGGAGTCTTTTGATTATAACTCCCTTTTTCTGTTGGAACCAGAATACCTGTTTCAAATGCTGGATCAGAAACCGGTGGACCTGATTCTGATGGATATTAATATGCCCGGTATCGACGGATTGACGTTGTTGAAGCAGCTGAAGGTCCATTCCCGCTATTGCGATATTCCCGTTATTATGCTCACGGGCGAAAGTGATAATACCCTGCTGGAAAAATGCTTCGGTGCCGGAGCCATGGATTTTGTCCGCAAACCGTTCGAATCCATTGAACTCCAGGCCCGGATCAAATCCGCCCTCGATATCCGGAACCATATCCGTGAAATTGAATCCATCAATAACCTCCTGAAAAATACCTTTGACGGCATGGCTGAAGGGGTTATCACCCTTGACCACCAACTGCGGGTTCAAATCATATCATCCAGCGCCTGCCGGATTCTGGATGTTAACGAACATGAGGTCATCGGAAAGCCTGCCGTCAACTTCCTGGGGACTGAATTTGCGGGGCCTGCCGGCCTACTAGCTGAGCAAATTAACGAGCCGGAATCGCGATTTGATGTCCCGGTCAAGCTGATGTGCCCCTCTAACGAGGTCATACCGGCAACCACCACCATCATGCCCCTGGAAAATCAGTCGGGACCCGCTGGTTGGCTGATTCTTTTTTGTGATCTGCGCCGGCAGGAACGATTTCCCCTTGAGAGCTCCAACCAGTTTGCATTCGGTCGCCTGATCAGCTGTGATGGCAAGATGAAGGAAATTTTCGAGACCATCTCAAAGATTGCATCCAGTTCAGCGGCTGTTCTCATCGAAGGTGAAAGCGGCACCGGAAAGGAGCTGGTGGCCAGAGAAATACACGACAGAAGCCGTAGATCGGGAGGAACGTTCCACGCCGTCAACTGTGCGGCTATTTCACCCCAACTGATGGAGACAGAATTTTTCGGTCATGAAAAGGGCGCATTCACCGGAGCAAACAGCTCCAAACTTGGTCGATTCGAACTGGCGAACATGGGGACAATCTTTCTGGACGAGGTCTGTGATATTCCAGTTGAACTCCAGGGGAAGCTGCTACGCGTTCTCCAGGAACAGGAGTTTGAAAGGGTCGGAGGCACCCGTACTCTTCATGTTGATGTTCGTGTTCTGGCTGCAACAAACCGGGATTTGCCGCAGATGGTGAAGTCAGGTGAGTTTAGGGAAGACCTCTATTACCGGTTGCATGTCATCCCGATCACCCTGCCGCCCTTAAGGGAGCGAGCACAGGACATTCCACTGTTGGTTGCCTACCTGATCGAACTGCTAAACAAGAAGGAGGAGCGCTCCGTCAGGAGTATATCGCCTGACGCACTGCGGCATTTGATTGGACATCGCTGGCCCGGTAACATCAGGGAACTCTTCAATACCATCGAGTATGCTTTCGCTGTCAGTGATGGCAAAATACTCCAGGTCAAGGACCTGCCTGGACTGAAGATGGGTGAAAAACCTGAAGGTGATTCAGGTGCTATTCAGGCCCGTAATGAGAAAGAACTGATTCAACAGGCCCTCCAAAAAACCAACTTCAACAAACCCAAAGCGGCATCTCTGCTGGGTATTCATCGCGCGACACTTTACCGCAAAATAAAGAAATATCAGCTGTAGCAAGTCCCACTCCGGACTGAGCTCTGGTCATCCTACCCGAATGATGTAAAATCCATGGTTCGAGTTGTTGCATAATGTCGCGAATTGTCGCGCAGGGAAACTCGCCAATTGGAATATGTCGCAAAATGTCGCAAACAGGGATATGGCGTTCATGGGGAAAATATCCAGTATACTGAAAATTAAGCGAAACTATCAATGGTATAGTTCTGGCAGATATATAGTTAACTTAAAAAGAAACTCCTGAAGTGATCATGTTTGCTTCAGGCTTCTGTAATAACTATCTGGAGTTTGCCATGAAAGCTTTCGTAATCAGTTTTGTCACAAGTATCGTGATTCTTACTGCTGTATTCTTCCCGTCTATTCAAGCCGCACCCGTGGAAATCATGCCTAGAATCCTTGTATATCTAGCGTTTCCAATGGCTGTCAGTCTGAATATAGCGTATATCCTGTTCGGGCACCTGATGGGTTGGGTTGGAAGCAGGGATCACGCAGGGCAGATGCAACAACAACTTTCTCACTAAAAAAGCAATCTTTCCTATTTTGTTGCCGCCTGTTGTTTTAGCCTGAAAACCAGGCTTGACATCCGGCGGTAACCCGAAATTCCTTCCCCTCTTCAGACTTTCCCGTACCTTCAATTTCTGGATTGGATCCTGCATTACTCGTAAGAGGTTCAAACACGAGGTCTCCAATTCATCAAGACCATGGAGGTGGCAATGTCGAAAGTGTCCAAACTGTATTCATCAGTTGACAATATCTATCAGACTAGATCCCGCGAGGAGTCTGCAAAGGGTAAGCATGGTGACGTAAAACATATCGTTTACCGGGATGGGGTAGCAGTCCGAACTGAAATTATCCGGGTCAAGAAAAAAAGCCAGGAGGCGTCTCAGGATTCGAAGGGAAACCGCAGGGCAAACCGATCCCGCATATCCGCCCCGCGTCAAAGCAGCGAAGCGGTATTTGAAAAAAAACGGAAGAAATTTTCTGAACGATTGAAAAAAGCCATTATAAGTTCTCAGACCCTCTGGAGTGAGGGAGAGGGAATCTGGCTGTCTTATCAGGGAAGCCAGAGTTTTATGGTCAAGCGGTATTCACCTCAAAATCAGCTACTCAGTAAGGGAGTGATGACCCAGGTGGAATTGCTGGACAGCTCCATTCCCGGTCTGCTCGATACCAGCTGGAAAGTGGTGTAGGTGGGATAAATAATTGAAGTTGGGGTTCTCCCTTATCGTTTTCAGGAAAGGTCTCCCAGGAAGTGTCGATCCCGGTATCCCATCAGGTATAAAATCCCGTCCAGTCCCTGGGTTGTCAGAGACTGCTCAGCTGACTGGCGGACAATGGGTTTGGCGCGAAACGCAATTCCCAGACCGGCGCGGCTTAACATGGGCAGATCGTTTGCCCCATCGCCCACAGCAATAACCTGCTTCATGCTGATCCCCTCTTTTTGAACCAGTTGTTCCAGCAGCTCAGCCTTTCGGGCACCATCAACCACCTTTCCTAATACCTGACCGGTTACATGGCCGTCGACGATTTCCAGGCGGTTGGCAAATACGTAGTCAATGCCGAGTTTCTGCTTGAGGTGGTTTCCAAAGTAGTCAAACCCACCGGAGATAATGGCGGTGGTCAGATTCATTTTTTTCAGTGTGCTGATCAGACGTTCAGCCCCTTCGGTCAATGGTAACTTATCTGCAATCTCCTTCAGAATTGATTCATCCAGCCCCTTAAGATGCTGGACCCGTTCAGCGAGGCTTTGGGGAAAATCGATCTCCCCACGCATGGCCTTTTCTGTGATGGCAGCTACCGCCTCGCCTGCACCTGCTTTTTTAGCCAGTTCATCGATGACCTCCACCTTGATCAGGGTGGAGTCCATATCAAAAGCCACCAGCCGGCGGTTACTGCGGTAGATATTGTCCTCCTGCAGTGCGATATCAATTCCCATTCTGGCAGCGGCTTCCAGAAACTCCTCACGCATCCCATCCGGGTCTGCCGGGGCCCCCCTGAATGAAAACTCTACACAGGCATTACCCTCTTCACGGGTCTGATCGAGATGAATACGTCCTGAGATTCGGGTGATATTGTCAATATTCAATTCATGGCCGGCGACAATGCTGGAAATGGAGGAAATATGGGCTGCGGTGATTTTAGGGGCCTGCAGGGTGACGATATGGCGGCTCTTTCCCTGCTCATCCACCCAGCTGTTGTACCGCTCCTTTGGAATGGGTGTGAACTTGGCATTAACCCCCAGGGTATGGGCAGCAAACAGGGTGTCCTTCAAAATAGGGGCTGATTGTGATGCCCTGGGGATTTCGATCAATATCCCGAGAGAAAGGGTGTTGTGGATGACTGCCTGACCAATATCCAGAATATTAACGTGGTGATTGGCCAGGTGTTCGGTAATAGAGGCTGTCAACCCCGGACGGTCCTCACCGGAAATATTGATGATGATGATCTCAGGCATAGTGGTGTGATGGTTGTTTGCAAACCGAGTCGGTTGCCGCCCCGGTGTTCAGAGAGCGTTGTTTTTGGTGTTATATCAGTTATCCAGGTCAATGAATCGTTGGTGCGATGCTAGTCGGTACCGAAATAGATGTCGCCGAAGTCACCCAGTCCGGGAACAATGTAGGCGTTTGTATCCAGGCCTTCATCCACTTCTGCTGTGATAATCCGGATATTCGGGTATGCGGCTAACACGGCCTCTATTCCTTCTGGAGCAGCCACCAGGTTGATAAAGATGATTTTCTCCTCTGCTACCCCTTTCAGCTTCAGGGATCTGATGGTCTCGTTGGCAGATCCGCCGGTGGCCAGCATGGGGTCCAGGATAAAAACGAAGCGATTTTCAATGTCATCGGGCAACCAGTCTTTAAAAAAAATGGGCTTGGCTGTCTCCTCGTCTCGTTGGATCAGGATATGAGCAATCCGGATTTTCTTTGCCACCTCTCGAATAACGTTTTGCATGCTCAGCCCCGCCCGGATGATGGGAACGGCACAGATTTTTCCAACAAACTCAGTCCCGACATAGGTTTCACCTGTCCGGGTTTCGACTACCTTTTCTCTCGTGGGCAGGCAGTTTAATCCCGCTTCGACCAGCAACCGGTTTATCCGATCTGAATAGAATATAAAATCGTTTCGCTTGGTGTTTTTATCGCGGATGATGGTCATCAGCGTTTGGAGTTGAGACGTCATCTCCAGTACTGAAAGTTGTGGATATTCCTTTCCTCTTAGAACTGCCATAAGATCCTCCTGTTTGACTGAGATTTGGTGCGCATCTGTCGTTGTTATCAGGTGCCGGGGTTTTTTTGCCGATTTCCCGATGAGATGATCCCTGTTAGTCTTTATGAATCACGGCAAAAACACAACTGCTTTTCAGCTAATTCCCTGACTTTCTGGTAGAACAATTTTCTCCGCCCGGTTTGTCCGGACTGGATGCTGACTAGTGATGGTGGTCCTCTTCTTTTAGAAACAGGGTGTGGTATTCCGGTTCCTCCAGGTGTTTTTTAAGCATGTTATCGACAAAGTTGAACATCTCCTCAAGGTCGCTATCCGTCATTCGCTTGACCAGCTCCTTTATCATGGTGTCATCGGATAATTTCTGCAGGTAATAGATCACCGCAATTTCATCATGCTGCCGGTCAAATCCGAAAGCGATCATGTCATTATAGGTTTCTACAAAGTCGTGTGTGTGTTTAGCCATAATATTTAAATGTTAATTGTTATTTGCCACTCTGCTAGTCTTTCCTTCGTTGCCAGCGGGTCAGCAGATATTCAATAAAGCCGATTCCCAGCACCGGGCCCAGGATGTAAAGAAACAGCAGGGGGTCAAAAAGGGCAATCCCGGCAAAACCACCCAGGATACCGCCAAGTACTTCAATGGCTGAAAGATGCTCGCCCGACGCGTCCAGGACCATCTTCTCAAGCTTGTCTGTATCGTAGGCCTTTACCTTTTCGGTCACGATATCGGCAATCTGGATTTTCTCCAGAATCTTTGGCATGGAACGGGTCAGGAAACGGTCAAATCGCTCATTGGAAATGACCTCTTCCAGGGTTGTCTCCATGAAATTCAACCCGTTTTTCAGGTATTGATCAATCTGCTTCCAGGATGCGTCCTTTTGCAGAAAAGCCTCAATTTCCAGCAGAATATGCGGGACCCCTTTCTCTTTGATTTTATCCAGCAGTTCAAAGACCAGCTTCTGGTAATAGATATCGAGTTGCCGTTTTCCGGAATCGGAGTCGAGGTATTTGGTCAGTCGCCCGACCAGGCCCTCAAGGTTTCGGTAAAGTCGATGCCTGAATTCAGGAGAAGAAACCATCTCGTAAAGGTAGTCCTCGATCATGTCCTGGTCGAAATCAAAGGTCCAGGTCGCGAGCTTGAGGATGTTCCGCTTGATCACGCTCTGCCGCTCAATCGCCTTGTTTACCTGCTTGAAAATAGCCTCGGAAAGCTCTGGCACATTGTTGTGCAGAAATGAGGTCAGCTCCTTTGAGATGGCTTTCAGGTCGATGGTACCGTCATCGATGTTTGTTTCGATGATCCGGGTAATCTCCTTTGTCAGAGAAGCCAGATCGATCTTCTCCCGCAGGTATTTGGTCAGGTTGATTTCAGAAAGTTGCAGCAGCAGGTAGAAAATCTTCGGGGAGTTGGTTTGAAACGTGTTCAGGATCCATTTGGTGATGGAGGCCTGATGTTCAGGGTTGTCCAGGGTGACGTCAACATACTCCTTCATGCTGGAGACAGCGTTCGAGATCATGTCGTTTTTGTTGACATACTCGATCAGATCCGTGGCATTGAAAAAGTTTTCCGAAATACCTCCCCCCAGACTCTCGGCTATCTGGTCCTGGTTACCGGGAATCAGTCCCTGGATACCGTGCCGGGACCGGATCTTGGGCTTGAACAGCATGGTGATGGCCAGAAAATTGGTGAAGTAGCCCACCATACTGGATAGCAGTATTTTATAGGAGATATCCAGTGTACTGCTGTAACCGGCGTCCAGAATCCCGATGTCAGGAGAGGAGAGAATCTTGAGAACCAGGACAATCGAAAAAAAAGCGGGAACGATAAATCGGAAAAAAAAGCGTAGCGGTTTAATAAATCTGTCCATTGATTGCCTTTCTGGCATGAATGTGAACCCTGGTGGCAGCGATTGCTGATCGGACGGGTTAACAGGTACCGAAATAGTCGTGTCTTACCTCTTCAGGTTGAACGGAATGGAGCCGTTTTGTAAATATCAAGCAATGGATTCATTGATGGTCATCGTTATGGCGCTGAAAATCAATGGGGGATGCTGGACATCCGCGTCTTGCTACATAGCCTCGATCCATTCACTCAGGCGGTTGATGGCACAAAGTGTCTGGTCGCAGTAAGTGTTCAAAAATGAAGTGTCCAATGGGACATGCAGGGGTATGCTTTCGCTGCCAGCCAGCGCTGTTGCCCCGTCAAAGTTTACATAAGCAAGGCGGACGGTCATTTCCAATGAATCGCGGCCGAAGGCAGTCCCCGGCAGAATGGCCACTTTTGCCTCTTCCAGGGCCCTGTCCGCCAACTGGATGGATGTGGTAATTCCCTTGCTGTTGAGCTTCTCCTTGAGCGGGGTGAAGTCGGGAAAGAGGTAGAATCCGCCCTTGGGCCTGACCAGGTCAGCTCCGGTCTGTGCGATCCTGTCAGCACACCAGTTTCCCAGCAGTTTCAATATCCGGCGGGAATGTGCCAGGTAGCGTTCTATTTGAATGCCGCCCTTGAAAGCGGTAATAGCAGCATACTGAATGGGGGCAGATGTGGAGGTAAAGGTTTCGCTGGCCACCCCGGCGATGGCCTCCATCAGCCAGTGCAACTCTGGTGGAAAACTGAAGGTTCCCAGCCGCCATCCACCGGCGCCACACCATTTTGAGAGGCCGCTGCTGATAATCGTTCCTTCAGGGTAATACTTGGCTATGGAAATATGGGTGCCTTCATGATCCAGTTCGCCGTATATCTCGTCAGAGAGAAGGATTATATTGTACTTCCGTGCCACCGATGCCAGTTCCTTGAGCTCGGTTTCGGTGTAGGTCGATCCCTCCGGATTGCCTGGATAGTTGATGATCACAATTCGCGGTGTTTCCGGATCGTCATAACACAATTCTTCCAGTTTCTCAGGTTGAAGGCGCCATTCGTCCACAAAAGAGGTGTGTAATTTAAAAACACGACGCCCGATAATCCGGGCCTGTGGTTCATAGGATACCCAGGAGGGGGTCGGTATCACCAAGTCACCATAATAGGTCAACTGCAGCAGAAACATCAGCTCCTTTGATCCGGGCCCAATCATCACATTTTCAGTGCGGATCGGTACCCCGTTTTTCTTCTTGTGATACATGGCAACCGCTTCTCTTAATGTCGCCAGCCCTTCGGTTGGTAGATAATCTTTTTCAGACGCATGATGTTTCAACGCATCCACTACCGGTTGAGCAACTGGAAAAGGGGATTGACCCAGACCCAGGGTACCGATGCGGTGTCCCTGTCGGATCAAAGCAAGACTTTTCTGGTTGATGGCAATAGTCGCTGATTGTCCAAGTCCCCTGACATTGAGGTTCAGGGATGTTTGAAAGCGATGGTTTTCCATATTGTTCCTGTTTTCCAACGTGATTAAGGCGTCGGGCTCATGACGGACACGGAAATTAATGCATAAGATAACGACAATAGCTTAATACTATCAAGTTAATCCTTAATCAACAAATAGCAAAACAAAAAGAAACAATGGAGGGAAAATTGAAACTGAAGATTGAACCAGATCAAGGACTTGAAGAACTCACGTCAGGGGGGATCGGGTCGGTTGCTCTGCGGGAAGGGTCTTTGACAGCTGCTCTATGGATAGTATGGAGGGGTTCACCACTGAAAGGCTGGGCTTTCAGCGGCAGGTTCCCAAGCAGGATCCACAGACAGGCCCATTTTATGCAGCCTGTTGTGACATCTGTTTGTGAGTCGGGTTTCGAAAAAAGTCTGGTATCAGATATCCCAGGCTGCTTTGGCTCCCTCTTCGGTTGCTTCAATGATACGCCGTACCTGACTTGCATCTCCCACAATAAAATGACGGATATTTTTCTTCTGAAGTGTTTCCTTCAATTCGTTGCGCGGTTGCATCCCGGCTGCCAGTACGACCTGATCAATCCCTTCCAGAATCTCATCTTTGTCATCGCAACTGAGAGTGACCCGGTCTCCTTCGATGGATGAAATTGTGGTGCTGAAGCGAAACTGGACATTGGCTGCCCGCAGACGTTTGTGCAGTTGGTAACCATGGCCGGTGATTCTCAATACTGGAGAGTGTTTCAGCAGTTCCACTACTGTTACCTGACTGTCTTGGTCAACCAGAAAATCGGCCGTTTCCATCCCGATCAGGCCGCCACCGATAATGATTATGTTTTTACCTCCCGGCTTTTCTCGATTAAGTACCTGCCAGGCGTCACAAACGAGGGGCTGATCGAGCCCTTTTATATCGGGAACTGATTTCTTGCCGCCAATGGCCAGGATCACAGCCTCCGGCGCATCGCTTTCCAGCATCTCGTCAGTGACTGTTACACCCATTTTTACCGTTACGCCTTCTTTTACAATTTGGGCTGCCAGCCAGTCGATCCAGTCGCCATAGACTTTTTTGAATGGGGCCTGGCGAGCAAAATGGACCTGGCCACCCAACTGCTCCGATTTTTCATAAAGGGTCACCTTATGACCCAGTTTAACAGCTTCCAGCGCCGCTGTCAGGCCGGCAGGCCCTCCACCAACAACCCAGACATTGCGGGAAACCTCAGCAGGTCCCTTAGGGGCGATCAACTCCTGGCCCGTTTCGGGATTGATGGCGCAACGAACGCTTGATCCCATCTCCAGCATCAGTCGTTCGATACACCCCTGATTGCAGGCAAGACAATGGCGGATATCATCAAACCGTCCCTCTTTTGCTTTGTTCAGGAAATCAGGATCGGCCAGAACCTGGCGCCCGAATGCGACCATGTCTGCCTCTCCCTTTGCAATCACCTCGTCCGCTGCGCGTGGGTCCGTAAAACGGCCTACTGCAATGACGGGAATATCAACGGCTTCCTTGATCTTTTGAGCCCGCCAGACATTCCAGCCTGAATCATATTCCGCAGGCGCACTGGTGATACCGCCTGGACTACCGTGTGTTCCAATAGATGCATGAATAACGTCGGTGCCTGCTGCCACCAGATCAGGTAGAATCGAAATGACGTCCTCAACCTGGTAACCATTCTTGATAAACTCCTCGGCCGAAATCCGAACCAGGACGGGAAAATCCGGTCCTACTTTTTTGCGAACCTCAGCGACAACCTCGATAACAAAACGCGCTCTTTCCTTGAAACTGCCGCCGTACTCATCCGTTCTCTGGTTGGCATGTACGGACAAAAACTGTGTCAGCAGGTAGCCATGGGCTGCGTGGATCTCAACCGCGTCGGCACCAGCCTTCTGAGCTCGTGCGGCACCTTCACCAAAGGACCTGATAATTTCCTGGATATCATCCAGGGTCATCGCTTTTGCTGGAATGCCATAGATTAAACTGGGTGCTGCGGAGGGTGCCATAGCCGTCCCCTTTTTTAGCTGAAACATGGCTTCCCGACCTGCATGGTGAAGTTGCAGGGCCACTTTACTTCCACCCTCGTGGACTGCATCTACCATCTGCTTCAAACCCGGGATGAATTTATCATCAAAAATTCCCAGACCGACGCAACCCGATGGATGAACACCGATAATTTCAGTAATAACCAAACCGATACCGCTTTCTGCACGGCGCTTGATATAGGCCAGATTTGCCTCAGTTACCATACCGTCGCGGGTACCCAGGTTGGTTCCCATGGGTGGAATTACACAGCGGTTTGGTATCTCCAGGTTCCGGATTTTTATGGGGGATAGCAGATGGTCTAACATGTTTCTCTCCTTTCTTGAACAATAGGTTGCCGTTAGAACACACGTAAATAGCCGATCCGGTACTTATGAGGTTTAAACCGGATGGGATTGGCTCAGCAGGGGCATTTATTATCGAGCAAATGTTCGATTTTTATTTTTGCAGGGAAAACCCTTCCTGTCAAATAAAATCGAGCAGATGCTCAGTTTTGATAGCTGTCAGCTTTCGGGCACACCCTTGACGTAGCATTTGAGGGAGAGCCCCTGTCGGACAGCCAGCAGACAGTTGTTGCAGGACACACATCCGGCCTCATTGGTTTTTCCGGAGGCAAACCGCTTTACCAGGTGGGGTTCTCTGATAAAGGGGCGGCACATGGAGATCATGTCCGCCTTTCCCTCTTCGATGATATTTGACATCTGCGCCAGTTTTCTGACACCCCCGACCAGGAGCAGGGGGACGTTTCCGATCACAGGCTTTATTTTCTCAGCCGCTGCAAGGTGGTAGTTGTCCACCGGGGCGAACTCGCCTTCAATACCCTGCTTGCGGCTCATGGCGAGGGGTGAAAAAGAGAGGGTGCCGCTGCTGAGTTCGATCCCGTCAATCCCGAGGTCAGCCAGCCATTTCGCGTAAATAGCTGCAAGATCCGGGTCTATTCCTGGCTCTGGTGTGAAGTCATTGGTATTGAGTTTGATCAGCACCGGCATATCAGAGGGAACGTTTTGCTTAATGGCAAGAAATACCTCCTTTACGAATCGGAAACGGTTCTCGTTGTTGCCGCCCCATTTGTCTTCCCGCTGATTGAAAAATGGAGAGAGAAACTGGCTCCCCAGGTAGCCGTGGGCTGCGTGGATCTGAACACCGTCAGCTCCGGCATCAGCCGCCCTGCCAGCAGCAGCACCGAATGCTTCGATGATTTCCTGGATTTCCTCCTCTGTCATGGCCCTGGGTTCAATGCCAAAGGTTGGATCAACACCGTTGTTGAAGGGAGCGATCGGTTCCAGACCGGTTACTTCTTTGCGGGTCTGCCGGCCTGCGTGGGCCAGCTGGAAGATGACCTTCCCCTCTTCATCATGGATGGCAGAAACCAGCTTTTTAAGTCCACTGATAAAGCTGTCGTTGTAAATGGCTGTTTGTTTGAGCCCCGCCTTACCGGTCGGGTGCACATACATGTGACCGGGCACTATCAGGCCGATATCCCCTTTGGCTAGTTGCCTGTATCGTTTCAACAGCACCTCGTTCACCATGCCATCACTTTCCAGCATCGATTCATATGTTGCAGAGTGTATAAAACGGTTTTTAACGGTCAGGGTCCCGATGTTAAAGGGGTTGAAAAGTTTGGACATAGTCATTCCATATTAGTGTCTGTTTGACGTGTTTAGGTAACAGAGATGAAAAACCTGTAAAAGGCCTAAAATCGATAGGTGGATTTTGACACCCCTTCAGCAATGGGAGCGCCGGAATCGCGTTCATTGACAGCCTGTTTGAACCCGGCTTCCTGGGCCCGGTTTTTAAACCACGCTCCTTCGGGGGAGTGACGGGTAACACCATCAAACAACGTAGCAAACATCTGGGTGTTCTGCATCCCCATATTTTCAAAGGCCTGGTTGATCATCAGTTTCTGCATCATCAGCTGGTTGCGAGGAACTCCCTGCATCCTTTCTGCCCAGAACATCACCCGTTCGTCCAACTTTTCCGCGGGTGTTGACTCCAGGATCAGGTCTATTTTTTCGGCTTCCACTCCTGATATCAGATCCCCAGTCAGAAGCATGCGTTTGGCCTTTTCTGCGCCGAGGCGGTAGACCCACATGGCGGTGGTCGGGCATCCCCAGACTCGAGCGGGGGGATATCCGATTCGGGCTGTGTCCGACATGATGACCAGGTCGCAGCAGAGAGCAATATCGCTGCCACCGGCCACGGCGTCTCCATGAACCCTGGCGATGGTGGGCTTATATGAGTTCCAGAGGCTCATAAAGTCCTTTGTATTCTGGTACATCATCTGGAAATCCACCATCGGGTCCCAGAGGGTCTCGGACTTCCCGTCCGTTGTGCCCTGGTTTAGACCCTGCTCGGCAAACTCCACCAGGTCGTACCCGCCGCAAAAGCCTTTTCCTGCCGCCTGCAGGATAATAACATGTATAGTGTCATCCAGATTGGCTTTTTCCACGGCCTCTCTTATTTCCACGGGCATGCCGAGACAGATGGCGTTAAATCTTTCCGGACGATTCAAGGTGATGGTGGCGATACGCCCTTCTGTTTTGTAGAGCAGATGTTTGAATTCCATTTTCTCTCCAGATGTGATGAAAAATTAGCAATAGACCTGACATGGTTGGGGCATATGGTTTAAAGGTCGGCTCAAAAATTACTTGGCATTATGCTGGCAAAATGTCCGATCTTTATAGGACTTTTGTGGACAGCGTATGCCAAGTTTTTTTGTACGATCCCTAATCGAGTTCAGAAAGGGGAACCGGCATAAGGGTGACAGTTGCCTTGGAAACCGGTTTTTCGATAGTATCGTTCACGGAAAACACCTCCGATTCCGAAACGATGATTTTCCTTCCCCGGTTGACCACTTGAGACCGGCAGATAATGCGGCTTCCAGTGGCCGGTTTGTAGAAGTTGATTTTGAACTCGATGGTTAAAATGGCGATATCGTTGAGGACGATAGTGTAGGCTGAATAACCGCCCGTGTGGTCGGCCAGGGTGGCAATCAGACCTGCGTGAACAAATCCATTCTGTTGCAGGTGCTCAGGACGCACTTCCAACTGTGCCTCGAAAACACCCTCCGCCATGCTGCTCGCTTCCAGTCCGCAATAGGCAGGGAATCCTTTTTCAAAATCCTTTTTCAAAAATGCACGACGGTCGTTGTTCAGCATTACTTATTCCGATTTTAGGTTGTTATTAATGACAAACGACTCTTCACAGAGCTGAAATGGTGTCATCGCGTATCTGATTGTCTGCTCCTAGAGTTATAAAAGATCAATTGGAAACGGGCAATTGTATTTTTTTCCTGATCACGAATCAGGTCTGAAGCCGCATTTCAGGATCACCATATTGCAAAAATGCGAAATTCCGCTATACTTCAGCCAGTACCGGACTCAAAATCGAGTCTGAAAACACCTTCACCAGAATTTGAGTATAACCCAACAAAACAGTAGATATGACATCACTCAATCCAACCACACTGTTCTCTTTAGAAGGAAAAACCGCGCTGGTGACCGGCGGATCACGCGGTATCGGTAAAATGATTGTCCAGGGATTTCTGGAAGCTGGTGCAAAGGTCTACATCACGGCCCGTAACGCCGACGTCTGCGATGAAACCGCCCGGGAACTCAGCCAGTTTGGACCCTGTATTTCAGTACCAGCCGACATTGGTAACGCAAAAGGGAGACAGCAGCTGCTTGATACCATTAAAGCATCCGAAAGCCAGCTGCATATTCTGATCAACAATGCCGGCAAAACATGGGGAGAGGCGTTTGAGACTTTTCCAGACAAGGCCTTCGATGATGTGATGCACCTGAACGTTAGCGCTGTGTTTTCCATGACCCGTGACTTCTGCGGGCTGCTTGAGGCTGGTTCTTCTTCCGAAGATCCCGCGAGGGTTATCAATATCGGTTCCATGGACGGGCTTCATATCCCAACCGTTGTCCGTACCGGGACCTTTGCCTATTCGGCCAGTAAAGCAGCTGTGCACCACCTGACCCGGGTCCTGGCCATTGAGTTGGCTCCAAAATTTATTACCGTCAATGCCATTGCGCCGGGTTTCTTTCCAAGTCAAATGACGGGTTATGTACTGGCAAATTACAGCCAGGATATCGAGGATAATTGTCCCTTGAAACGGGTCGGACAACCGGAGGAGATGGCTGGAATTGCGGTGTATCTATGTTCCCGGGCCGGTGCCTATACCAATGGTGCGATTATTCCGGTTGATGGCGGAACATCCATCAATCACCAGCATGCAACGGTCTAGACAAACTTTGATATTTCCATCATTCGCCATTCGATGAAGAACGCCCCAAAACAGGAGCGGCTATGGATGTTTTTGAAAAAGCGGCTAGAGTGAGGTTGGATCCCGAAGATGAATATATGCATCCGCTTGAGGAAGCACGCAATTTTAATGAAAGCATGTATTTCAATCTTTTCGAAGCGGTGGAAAAACCGATGGGGGGCTGGTTTCGGATCGGGAACCGGGCAAATGAGGGTTATGCTGAAATGACCTGCTGCCTGTACCTTCCGGATGGCAGTGTCGGGTTTGTATATGGGAGACCGGAAATCAGCGGAAACGATAAGCTGGAGGCGGGTGGTATGCGATTTCAGGTTATTGAACCGTTCAAACAGTTGAAGGTCGAGTTTGACGGCCAGGTCTGTCTGATGAAAAATCCGCACCAGATGGCTGATCCCAAAAAGGCGTTTTCAGAAAATCCCATGGTGGATTGCAAGGTCGAGATCCACTATAGGGGTGTTTCACCCATGTTTGGAGGGGAGCCGGTCAACGAAGATGGTTCTTCGATCGAGCAGAAAGCGGAGGAGGCCTTCGCCCGGGGGCATTATGAACAGCATATCAGTGGAAAGGGCCGTTTTGTCATCGATGGACAGGTCTTCCCTATTGAAGGTTTTGGTCTGAGGGATCACTCTTGGGGCCCCCGTTACTGGCAGAATATTTACTGGTATCGCTGGTTGCCCATGAATTTTGGCCGGGATTTCGCGCTGATGGCTTCCATCATTACCCAGCCGGATGGTAAGCAGCATATCGGTGGGATGGTCCTGCAGGATAACAACTATATCGGTATTGAAGATGTTACCATCGAAACCGTCTGGGATGAAAACGATTTCCAGAAGGAACTGGTAGCTAACATCCGGACTGCTGATCGCGAATATAAGGTTGAAGGCCGGGTGTTGTCACTGATTCCACTGCGTCACCGCCGCAAAGCACCGGACGGGAAAAGGTTGAATACCCGTATTACGGAAGGCATGACCGAATACCGTTGTGACGGAAAAGTGGGATACGGCATGTCCGAATACCTGGACCAGATTATTGACGGCAAACCGGTTGGCAGGGAGAAGGGTTGATGGGAAAGGGTGACAAGGATTTTGAACAGCGGCTTGCTGTGGCTGTCGGCAGACATCTTGAACAACCGGCTGAAATTAGAGATCTACACCGTCTGACCGGTGGTGCCGTTGCAGAGACTTGGTGGTTTGACGCGGTCGCTGGTTCTGAAACCCACGAGATGATCCTGAGGCTGGCCCGGTATGAGGAGGCTGACAACAGTTTTTATGTTTCCAAGCGGACAGAAGCAGAAATCCAGATACTGGCTAATACGGCAAACGTTCCTGCACCGAATGTTTATTTTATCCTGGAAGCGGCTGACAATATCGGAACCGGATACGTTATGCAGCGCATTGCTGGCGAAAGCATCCCCAGGAAGATTCTGCGTGATGAACAGTACACCGGCGCCCGAGACCTGATGGCCCGACAGTGCGGTGGGATTCTTTGCCGGATTCATGCAATGTCACATGACTCGATCAGTGGACTGAAAATCCTTAAAACCGACCAGCAGCTGGTTGACCAGTATGCAATGTACGAATCCTTTGACGAGCCCCGCCCGGTGTTTGAATTTGCCTTTAACTGGCTGAAGGCAAATGCTCCAGAAGACCCTGCTCCCTGCCTTGTGCATGCCGACTTCCGAAATGGAAACCTGATTGTTGGTCCGGAAGGTGTCCGCTCTGTCCTGGACTGGGAAATGGCGCATTTGGGTGATCCCATGGAAGACCTGGGATGGCTCTGCGTCAACTCGTGGCGTTTCGGAAATATCGATAAACCGGTGGGCGGATTTGGGGAACGGGAAGACCTGTTTGCCGGATATGAGGCTGCCGGCGGTCGGGTGGACCCTGAAAAGGTTCAATATTGGGAGGTATTCGGAACTCTGAAATGGGGATTAATCTGCCGATTTCAATCATTGATGCACCTGTCAGGCAGCGTTCGATCAGTGGAACTGGCTGCAATCGGACGGCGGGTCTCAGAAACCGAACTGGATCTGCTCCAGTTGCTGACCTGAAAAAGGAGCCAACATATGACCGGAGAAAAACCGTCAAGCCGTGAACTCGTGACAGCTGTTAAAGAGTTTATGGAGACCAAGGTAATCCAGTCGGTTGACAAACACACCGCGTTCCATGCCCGGGTGGCCGCCAATGTACTGGCAACCGTTGACAGAGAACTGGAACTGGGTCCTGAACTCGCCATAGCGGAAAAAGAAAGGTTGACTACCCTGTTGAAAACCGATGGAAATCGAAGTGCATTGAATAAAGAGTTGTGCCTTAGAATACGCGATAAAAAAATTGACCTGGAAAATCCCGAACTGATAGAGCACCTGTACCAGACGGTTATGGGACGTCTCTCCATCGACAACCCCCGCTACTCTGCTTACCTGAAAGCGCTGGAAGCCCGCTGATAAAATGCTCGGGGGCTATATTCTAAGGGTCGGCTCAAAAATTACGTGGCATTCTGTCGGCAAAATGTCCGGCTATTGGGACTTTTGCACACAGATTAAGGGAAGTTATCATTTAACGATCCCTGACGACCATTGACACAGAATGAATGTTTCATGAAAATGAGGAACCAGTAGACAACTGAACAATCTTTCGTTTTTCACCTGAGCTGACCACCCAATAGAACATCAACATCAATATTCAAAAGGAGGCATCATGATCCAGCTGACAGAAGCCGCGACGTTAACGATTCAGGAAGGAATCGGCATTATTTCCATTAACAATCCCCCGGTGAATGCACTGGGGTTTCCTGTTCGCAAAGGGATTGCGGATGGTATCGACCAGTCGGTCAAAGATGACCAGGTCAAAGCAATTATCATCATTTGTGAAGGCCGGACCTTCTGTGCCGGTGCGGATATCAAGGAGTTCGGTCAGCCACCCAAAGATCCGGGTCTTGGTGATGTGTTGGAGGTTCTGGATGCCAGCCCCAAACCGACGCTCGCGGCCATACATGGCACTGCATTCGGCGGTGGACTGGAGACAGCCTTGAGCTGTCACTTCAGGGTTGGCATTCCATCTGCCAAGTTTGGACTCCCAGAGGTGAAGCTGGGGTTGCTGCCCGGTGCCGGCGGTACACAGAGACTGCCTCGCGTAGTGGGCATAGAAAAAGCGTTGAAAATGATTGCCATCGGTAATCCCATAGGTGCGGCTGAAGCCCTTAAGGTTGGATTGATTGATGAGCTTGTTGAGGGGGATCTGAAGGAAGGGGCGATCAACTTCATGAAAAAAGTGCTGGCGGAGAACCGTCCCTTGAAGAAGGTGAGTGAGAATAATGAAAAGATTGAAGCAGATCGTGGTAATAGCGAAGTGTTCGACAGCTTTCGTAAATCCATTGCCCGGAAGGCGCGTGGGTTTGACGCCCCGGAAAACTGCATCAAGGCGGTGGAGGCTGCTGTAAATCTTCCGTTTGCTGAAGGGCTCGAAAGAGAGCGCAACCTGTTCATGGAGCTGATGCAGGGAAATCAGTCAGCTGCTCAGCGGTATGCTTTTTTCGCGGAGCGTCAGGTTGCCAAAATTCCCGACATTCCCAAGGACACCCCCCAACTGGATATTAAAAAAGTGGGAATTATCGGAGCCGGGACCATGGGCGGTGGCATCGCCATGAATTTTGTGAATGCCGGTTTCCAGGTAACATTGGTCGAAACCAAGCAGGAATTTCTGGATCGTGGACTGGGAGTGATTAAAAAGAACTATGATATTACAGCCTCCAAAGGTAAAATGAGTGCGGAGGAGGTCGAAAGCCGCATGTCGCTGATTACCGGAACACTCTCAATGGAGGACCTGGCGGATGTGGATATGGTGATCGAAGCGGTGTATGAAAACATGGATCTAAAAAAGGAGATTTTCAAAAAGCTGGACAGTATCTGCAAGGCAGATGCGATTCTGGCTACCAACACCTCTTACCTGGATGTGAACGAAATAGCAGCTGTGACCAGTCGGCCTGAATTTGTACTGGGCACACACTTTTTCAGCCCGGCCAACGTCATGCGGTTACTAGAAGTGGTACGGGGAGAAAAAACCTCCAAGAGTGTGCTGGCCACGACGCTGACCATCGGCAAGAAGATCAAGAAAGTCGCTGTGGTCGTTGGTGTCTGTCATGGTTTCGCCGGTAATCGCATGTTTGCCCAGCGAGCACGGGAATCGAATTTTCTGGTTCTGGAAGGGGCTCCTGTTGAGCAAGTGGACAAGGTGATATATGACTTCGGTTTCCCCATGGGGCCATACGTACTTCGCGATTTGATTGGAATGGATGTCGGCTGGAATCCGAAAACATCTTCCAGCTCGACCATCCAGGAAATTATGTGTGAAGCTGGACGCTTGGGCCAGAAAAGTGGTAGCGGATTTTATAAGTATGAGGTTGGTAACCGAACACCCATCCCTGACCCGGAAGCACTGCAGATGATCTCCGATTTTGCCGCTAAACAGGGCTATGACAAACGGGAGATCTCCGATGATGAGATTAAAAAGCGCTGTATCTATTCCCTGATCAATGAAGGTGCCAAGATCCTGGAAGAAGGTATCGCCGTTCGCCCCAGCGATATCGATATCATCTGGATCAATGGGTATGGCTGGCCCGTCTACCTGGGCGGTCCCATGTTTTATGCTGACCTCATTGGTCTGGATCAGGTCCTTGAAACGCTGAAAGAGTACGAAGGAAGGTTTGGGGAGGTATGGAAACCGGCTGCCCTGATCGAAAAACTGGTTGGTGAAGGAAAGGGATTTAAAGACCTGAACTAATCAAGATCTGCCAGCCTCTTTCAATCACAGGATGAGGTGAAAACGAAAAAGGCCACGGTCGCTAATATCACGCTGATTGGGGTCTTTTTTTCTTCAGGAATACCCATTTTGTCAGGGTGCCAAAGTAGAGAATGGCTATCCCTTGGGGGCCTCGTGAAACATGGTGGTTCGACCGCCGTCCACCACAATGTCCTGGCAGGTAATATACGCACCCTCATCACTGGCCAGAAACAGGGCGGTATTGGCTATGTCTTCCGGCAGGCCTGATTTTCCGAGAGGTGTGGCAAACGCCAGGTTTCGCTTCAGTTTTTCCAGTTTCTTGGCGTTTACCTCATCATCTATTGTATTGGCAACCTCAGAGCCGCCCCAGAAAATGGGTGTGGCCACAGCTCCCGGTGAGATGGCATTTACTCGGATACCATATTGACCCACCTCAAGTCCTGCGATTTTAGTCAAATGTGTAACACCCGCCTTGGCAGCGCTGTACAGATATCCCCCCTGTCCTGAACGAATCGCAGCAATGCTGGAATTGTTGAGAATACAGCCGGAGCCCTGCGACTTCATGGCGATAGTTGCATGTTTGATTCCAAAGACCACGCTGCCAAGCAGCAGACGCATGGCATAGTCAAAATCATCAGGGGTTACCGTTTCGAGTGTCCCTTCACTGCGACCGCCTGCATTGTTGAAAAGGCAGTCCAGGCGTCCGAACTGGCTGACTGCCAGGTCGACCAGAGCCTTGATATCGGCTTCATCCATCACATCCGCTCTCTGAAAAACCGCTTTTTCACCCAACCGTTCTGCGATCTTCCTGCCCTTTTCCTCTGTACGCCCTGCCAGAATCACGCTGGCACCCTCAGCTATAAAAATTTCTGCTGTCACTTCACCAATACCACTTGTCGCACCGGTTATCACCGCGACTTTTCCTTCCAACCGTTTTGCCATCCATCACCTCCCTGTTAGATACTAAAAAATTAAAAAAAGATTTACCACGGAGACACAGAGTTCACACCAAATACGGGGAAATCTCGGCTTTTATCTACTAACAGCATCCGCTGCTGTTACCATCATCCGAACAACCGCATTCGGGTTCATTACCGGTAACCATGCCATAGATTATGGCTGCTGCGCAGCCCACTCCGGCTGTAACCGTAATGGCCTCAAATTCACAATTGTTCTGGCAGGCACCGCATTCAATGCACCGATCGCGATCGGTCATCTCTGCTTTCTTCCCGTTCATCACAAACACGCCATGGGGACAAACCTCAGTGCACCGTTTGCAACCGGTGCACTTCTCGTCATCATAGGCAAGTGTCACCACATCTTGCAGGTATTTCATATGATTCCCCAAAATTGAAGTTTGTAGCAGACCAGAAGAATTACCGCAAGCAGAGCCAGTGCGGCGTAGATTTTCAACAGGATTCGCAGCTCCTTTGTCACACCGGACGGGCTGGTAAACGTGCTGCAGCCGGTGAAATTGAATGCCAGGTAACCACTCAATGCCGGAAATACCAGGTAGGAGGCCCCCAGCAGATAAATACTCTCAAAAGGGGTGGCATAAGTTCCAGTCAGGGCATGAGCAAGGGCAACTGGCAGCAGGCCCAGCAAAAAACCCTTCATCGAAAACGACCTGAACGGGATCCATGGCAGCAGAACAGGGGCCAGAGCGGCCCCTGTGAATACCGCTGCCAGGAAAAGCCCCAGCACGGGCAGCCCTTCTGAAAGTGCCTGCCCGAACAAAATGCCTTCTGGCATCAACCCGAAAAAAACAAAAAGTCCCAGAACAATCATCCAGGATTTTTTAAGCGTCATGGACAGTTCCATGGGGACCAGTACAGTCCTGGCTTTTATATCAAAGGTAACCCGTCGCATCTCTGGAAGGACTTTCTCTCCATTCTCCAGGTACTCCCTGAGATCTCGTGCTTCAATGGGACCGAATTTAACCCTGAATCCTGTTGCTTTTTTAACCTCATGTGATCTGATCCCAGGGGCTCCCAGCTGAGGAGCAATGACCTTGTGGTGATCGACCACCCTCTCCAGACCCGTCATGCGGATTTGCCGGATAATCTCGTCTGTCCCGAAGGTCCCCTTGCCGGCGGCACACCAGACATTGATGCCCTTTGTGTCCAGTACCAAAATCCAGGCGTCAATGCCGTACAGTTCCCGTCTCAGAATATCAAAACTTAATTTATAGTTGGCTGAGAGCAGCACCGGGGATTTTGACGTTGGATTACCGACCGCGAGTAGTCCGGGTTTGACTCTGTAATCCATGCGGTATCGATCGCTGATGCGGGCCTTGAATTCCCCTCTGCGATCATCGTTGCCCCAGATGGTTGCTGCCTGGTTGATATTGCCGATGGGGGTGCTGACGGTGCCCGTTATCCAGGGCGGTGGTGGTTCAACGGGACCGGAAGGTAACATATTTAGTGGAATTCCGGTGAAAGATTGATCTGACATGCAGGTTACCTGAATAGGATTTGTAAACGTAATTGAATCAGTGCACTTTTAAATCCTAACAGGTTTCCTGAATTTTGTAAATTGTCAGGTCAGCCTTTGTATTCATAAAACCCCGGCAGTCAAGGAATGAAAAAATAGAGCATATGCTCTATTTTTCTTGACACTTATCTGATTTCCCAATAACGTGGACCCAGACAGCTTGAAATTGTTCGTTTGAGAAAGAGTGGTCACATGGTAGATGACACTGGTTTTAAAGGGTTTTTTCTCAAATTTTGTTATGCTCCTCCCTCGTGGGAGATGGTACGAGTTATATAAAATCGACTTTTAACAGGAGATAAGATTATGGCATTTGAACCGTCGGATAAACTCCAGGCCATTCTGGATATGATTAACGAGTTTGTTGATAAAGAGATCATTCCCATGGAACATGATCTGGAAAATAAGGATTTCTTTGAGATGGAACCTGAGCTGGAGAAAAAGCGGCAGATGGTGAAGGACATGGAACTCTGGGCGCCAGTTCATGCGAAGGATATGGGCGGAATGGGATTGCCGTTGATGGATACGGCCATGATCTATGAGGTTCTGGGGAGAACACCCTTTGGCCTGTATATTTTTGGTTGTCAGGCACCCGACGCCGGAAATATTGAGATCCTGCATAAATTCGGGACGGAAGAGCAGAAGGAGAAGTGGTGTCGACCCGCTGTTGAGGGTAAGATACGTTCCTGTTTTTCCATGACTGAAGTGGATGTGGCGGGTTCCAACCCGACTTGGTTGCTGAGTAAGGCTGAGAGGGATGGAGATGACTATGTGCTCAATGGACATAAGTGGTACTCCTCTTCTGCAGATGGCGCTGCCTTTTCAATTGTGATGGCAGAAACCAACCCTGAAGCTGAATCCCAGCACAAGCGTGCCAGTATGATTATCGTGCCTACTGACACTCCGGGTTTCAATATTGTGCGTAATATCTCCGTGATGGGACATACCGGCAGTGGCTGGGCCAGTCATGCAGAGGTACTGTTTCAGGATTGTCGCGTACCGAAGGAGAATATTCTGGATGGCGAAGGGATGGGTTTTGTGCTGGCTCAGCAGCGTTTGGGACCGGGAAGAATTCATCACTGCATGCGCTGGGTTGGAATCATGAATCGTTGTTTTGGCCTGATGTGTTCTTATGCCAAAAAACGACGTCGCACACCGGACCAGGTTCTGGCGGACTCAGATATTATCAAGACTTATATTGCTGAAAGTGCCGCGGACATTCTGTCATCTCGGCTGATGGTGCTGAACACAGCCTGGACGATTGAAAACAAGGGTGTTAAGGCAGCCATGAAAGATATTTCGTTGATCAAGTTCCATGTGGCCAACGCCATGCAACGTGTGATCGACAGAGCGCTTCAGGTTCACGGCGGGTTAGGGATGTCAGACGATACCCCCATTGCCGGTTATTACAGAGAAAACCGGGCTGCCAGGATCTACGACGGTGCTGATGAGGTTCACAAAATTTCCGTTGGACGCCGGATTCTGAAAGAGTACTAATCGGGTATTCAACAAACAAAAGGCTCCCATTACTTATAGGCATTGGGGGCTGCCATCGATAGAAGCAAATTAGGCAGTGTAAACTTAAGAAAGGATTTTATGGCATTTGATCCGTCGGAAAAAACCCAGGCGATCCTGGACATGATCAATGAGTTTGTGGACAAGGAACTCATCCCCCTGGAAGCAGAAATGATGAACGGCAAGGAGTTCTTTGAGTTGGAGCCTGAGCTGGAGAAAAAGCGGCAGATGGTGAAGGATATGGAACTCTGGGCGCCTTTGCATCCGAAGGAGTGCGGGGGCATGGGGCTGCCGCTGCTGGATACAGCCATGATACTCGAGGCGTTAGGTCGCACGTGGTACGGGCTTTATGCGTTTGGTTGCCAGGCCCCTGATGCCGGTAATGCTGAAATTCTGCATAAGTATGGCACACCGGAGCAGAAGGAAAAATACCTGAATCCCCTCGTGGAAGGAAAAATTCGCTCCTGCTTTTCCATGACCGAAGTGGAGGTGGCCGGATCCAATCCCACCTGGCTGCTGACAACGGCTGAAAAGGATGGTGATGATTATGTGCTCAACGGGCAGAAATGGTATACCTCTTGTGCTGATGGTGCTGAGTTTGCCATCGTTATGGCTGAAACCAATCCCGAAGCTGAGTCCCGCCATATGCGTGCCAGCATGATTATCGTTCCCATCGATGCCCCGGGGTTCAACCAGGTTCGGAATATTCAGGTCATGGGTCACGTCGGTAACGGGTGGAACAGCCATGCGGAAGTCGCCTATCAGAACTGCCGTGTTCCCCAGTCAAACGTCCTGGGTGGTGAAGGAATGGGGTTCGTTCTGGCCCAGGATCGATTGGGACCGGGCAGAATCCATCACTGCATGCGCTGGGTGGGTATCATGAACCGCTGCTTTGACCTGATGTGTTCCTACGCCAAGAAACGTCGTCGCACACCGGATCAGGTTCTGGCGGATTCTGATATTATCAAGACCTATATCGCGGACAGTGCCGCTGATATTCTCTCCTCACGGCTCATGGTTCTGAACGCTGCCTGGACGATTCAAAACAAGGGTGTCAAGGATGCCATGAAGGACATTTCCATTATTAAATTTTATATAGCCAACGCTATGCAACGTGTGGTTGACAGAGCGCTGCAGGTTCATGGAGGACTGGGTATGTCTGACGATACCCCCATTGCTATTTATTTCAGAGGTGAACGCTCCGCCCGTATATACGACGGTGCTGATGAGGTTCACAAAATCAGTGTTGCCAAGCGGATTTTGCGAGAGTATTAAAGGGTCGGCTAAGAAATTAGGTCATATTCTGTTCGCAAAATGTCCGGCTTTAAGGACTTTTGCAAACACGTTATATGACGTTATTTATTAACGATCCCAAAAACTGGAAGACTGAACCCCCCAGGACTTTTCTCCAGGGGGATTTCACTGAAGCAGTATTATTTTAATAAACCCAAAGGAGGAAGTTATGGCATTTGAACCGTCGGAAAAAACCCAGGCCATCCTGGATATGATCAATGAATTTGTGGACAAAGAGTTAATTCCCATGGAACCCGATCTGGACAAAAAGAGTTTTTTTGAGATGGAACCAGAGCTGGAGAAAAAGCGGGACATGGTTCGCGACATGGAACTTTGGGCTCCCCTTCACCCGAAGGAGTTTGGTGGAATGGGGCTGCCGCTGATGGACACCGCTATGATTTTCGAGGCCTTGGGCAGGACACCTTACGGACTTTATGCGTTTGGATGTCAGGCACCGGATGCGGGTAATGCTGAGATTCTGCACAAGTACGGATCCCAGGAACAGAAAGAGACGTATCTGCAACCCCTTATCGATGGAAAAATTCGTTCCTGCTTCTCTATGACCGAGACGGATGTGGCAGGCTCCAATCCGACCTGGCTATTGACAACAGCAGAAAAGGATGGTGACGAATATGTGATCAACGGCCAAAAATGGTATACCTCTTCAGCGGATGGCGCTGCCTTTACCATCGTCATGGCCGAAACCAATCCCGAGGCTGAGTCTAGACATATGCGTGCCAGTATGATTATCGTCCCTCTTGATGCTCCGGGTTTTAATCTGGTTCGTAACATATCGATCATGGGTCATGTGGGTGAAGGGTACCCCAGCCACGCCGAAGTCGCCTATCAGAACTGCCGGGTTCCGCAAAAGAATATCCTGGGCGGTGAAGGAATGGGGTTTGTGCTGGCTCAGGACCGACTAGGACCAGGCCGGATCCATCACTGTATGCGCTGGGTTGGAATCATGAACCGCTGCTTCGATCTGATGTGCTCTTACGCCAAGAAACGTCGCCGCACACCGGACAAGGTGCTGGCAGATTCTGATATTATCAAGACTTACATTGCGGACAGTGCAGCCGACATCCTCTCCTCACGCCTGATGGTGCTGAATACCGCTTGGGTCATCGAAAACAAGGGCGTCAAAGATGCGATGAAGGATATCTCGTTGATCAAGTTTTACGTGGCCAATGCCATGCAACGGGTAATTGACAGGGCTCTGCAGGTTCATGGAGGACTGGGCATGTCCGACGATACACCGATTTCCATGTACTACAGAGGAGAACGCGCAGCCCGGATCTACGATGGTGCTGATGAAGTTCACAAAATCAGCGTTGGCAGACGTATCCTGAAGGAGTATTAAAATCACGCGAACAGGGCTGCGAGTCAGTCCTGTTTTACCTGCCCTCTCCCTTTATCCCTCTATTTCAGCGCCCGTGCCAGAATTTATCGATCCGCTCCTGTGGGACTTCAAAAACGAAACCGGTTGGTGGACTTGGTTCGGTTCTGAACCATTCGGGAAGATGATCTGCTCCCGGTCCGATGCCTGCTGCGTGATTAAAAGCCCGTTCTTCCTGCAGACTTGTCACCGCAACCTCCCGCAGGAAATTGTAGTCCCCTTCCTGTCCGAACAGGGCCTGGGCAACCTGTGTCGATTTTTTGATGGGATATCCGGGGTCTTTGAAGGAATTAATACAGAGGCCCAGGTTGTCGACCATCATTGCCACTACCTGGGATTCCATTGATTCTTCCAGAGCCGTATCCGAATCAGCCTGCCTCATCAGCACCATGCCTGCGGTGTGATCCGGCCCCATGGCGGAAGTGGCATAGGTAACAGCTGTACCATTTTCAACCCTTGGTTCATGGGCTGGTATCCCCTGCCCCTTCACAACAGGCACCCTGCTGATCCCATAGCACGTGGCAACGGTCGCGGTTCCTTGTCCGATTATCCTGCCAAGCGGAGTGGCCTGATCGATCTCATCGATTAATTCAAAAACCCGTTTACTGTCACCAAATTTGAGCAGGCCGGCATCACACGCTACCCCCAGTGCTGCACCCAATTCTATGCTGTCCAGCCCCATGTCGTCGGTCAGTCTGTCCATTTGGGCAATGGCGTAAATGTCATCGATGCCAAGGTTTGCGCCCATCATGGCCACCGTTTCGTACTCCAGTCCCGAGGTAATCCAGTCGCCGTCTGCGCTGGTGATGTTGTTCCCACAAGCGACCAGACAGCCCGGCATACAGGGGACTCCCCATTTGCTGCCTTCGGTTTTCATCCGTTCAACAGTAGATCGATGGGCCACCGCTCGGGCTCCTTCAAATTGACCAGCGGAAAAATTCCGGGTCGGCAGACTGTTGTTTTTATCGCTGACCCAACTGCCACCACCCATGGTTCCCTGAACGTTGTAAGCCTGGGCGCCTTTGCTGTTTTTAACAAAATCAGAATAGTCTCGAACCAGTGCTCGGTAAGCATCTCCGTCTTGAGGCTTCACAGACTTTGTCCCGGTATCGTCAATGACGATCGCCTTGACCCCCTTGGAACCCATGACTGCCCCTGAACCCCCGCGGCCGCAGTGACGGGTCGGCTTTCCCTGTGTATCGGTGACGGCAATGGTTGCCATCAGCATCTTGTTTTCACCTGTTCTGGCTATGGAACAAATGGCATTTTTATCGCCGTGGGTTGCCCTCAGTTTTGCAACCGTATCGTGATTGTTGAGATCTGACAGTTCGTCTCCAGGTATAACCGTCAGACCGCTGGTGTCGAGCTTCAAAACGAATAGAGAATTGTTTTCTGAAGGCTTGTTTTCGATAATGATGGCTTTTACGCCCAGTCTTCCCAGTTTTTCACCTGCCATCCCGCCGACATTGGACTCCTTGATGCCTTGGGTGACGGGGCTTTTGAAACCAGCCGATAAACGGCTAGCGGATGGGAACCGGTTTCCACAGAACAGTCCCGGCGCCAGGATCATTTTGTTGCCCTCACCCAATGGATGACAGGTCGGTGATACTTCATTTTTCAAAATTCTGGAGGTTAATCCTCTTCCCCCCAGCCACTTGTATTCCTGTGGCGACTCTTCCACGGTCACTTTCAGTGTGAACATGTCGACCCTGTATATTTTACTCATGCTATAACCTCCCTTTTGTTTCTGATTTAATCACACACGTATGTTGACCCCTATTTGTTCAGCACCTCGTCGTAGAAAGCATAAATTCCCTTTTCCCCGGATCCACCGGGATATCCTGCTGCAACCATACTCCTCAACAACGGATGCAGGTGTCCCGCTACCGGACCAGCTTCCCGCATGGCGTCTTTTTCGGCCTTGGCAAAAATCCCCCAGAAGCCGGCGTAGTCTCCAACAGCCAACGGTCCCATTGGCAGGTTGTAGCCCAGTTTCAATGACTTATCGATGTCCGCCGGTGAGGCAACCCGTTCCCACACCATCTGTATGGCTGTCTGTACCATTCCGAAATAGGCCCTGTTCGCTATATGGCCATAGCTGAAACCGCGGCAGATGACAGGTTCCTTGCCGAGCTTTTCAGCCAGGGCAAGGGCTGTCTCCACAGCCTCATCAGACGTGTTGGGGCCGGCTATCACTTCGATTAGCTTCATGATCGCTGTTGGCTCAAAAAAGTGAAAACCGATGACCCGTTCGGGTCTGGTGGTTGCGGCAGCGATGGCAGCTATGTCCAGGCAGATTGGATTTGTAGCCAGGATGGCGCCGGCGGGTGCAAATTCATCGAGTTTTTTAAACAGATCCTGTTTCAATTCCAGATCTTCGGCACAGCATTCCGAGACGAAGTCCGCCTCTTTGACGGCTGCTGTAAAATCAATGGTACCGGTGATCCTGCCCATAATTTCGTCCTTGGCGTCCTGGGTGATTTTCCCCTTGTCCACCTGAAACCGCTGCAGATCATTACTGATGGCCTCTATGCCTTTCGCAAGCTTTTCACTATCTGGGTCCCAGAGAATGACGTTGTATCCACCGATATGCGCAAACAGCTGGGCTGCCTGGTATCCGATCTGTCCTGCATCCAGGAATGTCGTATTCTTTATGTCTGCTAATTTCATGTGGTGTTCCTCCTTGTATCTGGTTTTTATTTCAAAATATCACCGTAACAATGTCATAGGTTTCTTCCAGATAGATCATCCTATTCACTCTGTTTTAACCGGCATCATCCGTTTTAATCCGGGGTCGGACCGTCAATGTAAAAGAAACGGTTTTTCAGTGTCAAGAGGTGTTTTCCCCATATGACAGTCGTCAGATGAGGGAATTGTGAGGTCTATCTCCGTTTTTTCGATGGGCGATGCTGTCCCTTAATCGCTTCACTTTTCTGTCGGTTTTTTTTCCTGATGTCCTTCTCTACGAAAATTGGGACATTGCTGTCGTAGGCCCGTTCGGTGTGGTACATCAGTGTCGCCATGGATGAGGGGGTTGGCGTAAAAACCTGAATCTGCTGGGGCCTGAATCCAAGGGCTTTACGGGTGAAAGATTTTAACTGTTTCATATCTGTTTCCCTGCAGCCTGGATAGGCGGCCATGAAGTAACAGGTCAGAAATTGCTTCATGCCGAGGCGTTGGTTGATCTGGTCAAACTGCTTCTTAAAGGTAACGAACTGCTCAATACCCGGCTTACCCATTAGTTTCAATACGTCGATTTCGGAATGCTCAGGCGCCAGTTTCAACTGCCCGGAGATATGGTGTTTGATGATCTCTTCCAGGTATTTCGGCCCATGAGCTGTATCGCTTAAAACAAGATCGTGTCGAATGCCCGAGGCAATGAACACTTTTTTGACCTTTGGTAGTTGCCGCAGCTTTCGCAGCAGGTTTATCTGGCGGGTATGGTTGGCCTTCAGGGTGTTGCAGGTAGCGGGTGAGAGACACCGTTTGTCGCTGCAGATGCCCTTCCGTTTGTTTTTCTTACAATCAAATCCGTACATGTTGGCGGTGGGACCTCCTACATTCTGAATAATGCCTTTGAAATCACTTTGCTTCGTGAGTGCTGTTGCCTCCCTGAGAATGGACGTCTTACTCCTGCTGACAACAGATTGCCCCTGGTGAATGGCGATTGAGCAGAAATTGCACTGACCGTAGCATCCCCGGTGAGATATAATCGAAAACCGTATGGTGTCCAGTGCCCGTACCTCGCCCTGTGAGGCGTAGTAGGGATGAACATCGTTTGCGTAATCCAGTTCGTGTATGCGGTCGAGCTCTTCGGTTGTGGGGTTGACCTGCGGCGGATTGTGGATCAGGTATCGTGTATCCTGCTTCTGGCATAGACCCTGGGCGGAAATGGGATCGCTGTTGGCATAAAACAGCTTGAACATCTCGGCAAATCGCGGCTTGTCTTTCTCCACATCGCTGTGAGCGGGTAGTTCAAGATACGCTTCCCGTTTTTCCTTTGATATGTAGCAGGTTCCGCGAATATTTTCGGTCATTTTACCGGTTTTGAGGTTCTCTGCTATTTCAAGGATAGTCTTTTCCCCCATGCCGTAAACCAGAATATCAGCCTTGGCATCGAAGAGGATCGAACGACGGACCTTGTTATTCCAGTAGTGGTAATGCGAGATACGCCTCAGGCTGGCCTCAATGCCGCCGATTACAATGGGCCTGGTGTTTTTGAAGGTTCTTCGCACCAGGTTTGTGTATGCGATGACCGCCATATCCGGCCTGCGGGTGTTCTTTCCACCCGCCGTCAGATCGTCATCGTTCCGTTTCTTTTTGGTGGCCGTGTAGTTCGACACCATGGAGTCCATACACCCCGACGTGATTCCCCAGAACAGGGAGGGTTCTCCCAGTCGACCGATATCCGCATCGGAGTCTGTATCCGGTTGTGCAATCAGTCCCACCCTGTAACCTGCATCGACCAGCACCTTTCCGATGACTGAGACGCCAATATAAGGAGAATCAATATAGGTATCACCGGTGACCAGGATAACGTCAAGGGTGCCCCAGCCAAGGGCTTTCAACTCGTCTCGAGTGGTGGGGAGAAAGGGAGTCACAGCGCGCATGTGGAAAAAGGGTTGTCAAGTGAACGGTTCAGTCATACAAAACCGCTCTTATCCTCCATCTTAACAAATTAGAGTCGTAACGGATAGAGGTGTTTACTGCCATCAAGCAGTGCCTGGTGAAACGGGTTTATCCATTTCTTTCTCAGGTAAAATGAATCTGACCAGTTCTTTCAGTATCGATAAACTAAACTTTTATTATTACGTTATTAGCAGCACGACGTTGGAAAGTTTCCTATATCCGAAAAAAATAAATAAAAATTCCATTCTTTTGACAAGGGTGGTGGAGGTATTTAACGCTATAAAAACAGATATATAGTTTGAAATGACCTGCCCTGTCGAGAGGGAATGCCGATTTTCTCAGTAAAATTAATGTTTACAGCGGGTCTTTTTTTTATTATCGTTACCAGACTGAAAGCTCAAAGGCTGCGTTGCTGTTGCAACCGGGGTTTCAGACAGTGCTGTTTTCTGTTGTCAACCTGAACACACGACTCATGAATTAGACGGAGAAACTATGATTGAACAAGCATTTGCACCGTTTTTTGCCCCCTTTGGCTGGCTTTCCATCATGCTGATTGTTGGTGTGATCCTCCGGGCCAAGATTGGGTTTTTTCAGAAGTACCTCTTCCCCGCCTCCATACTTGGCGGTATTCTGGGATTTATTCTGGTCAGTGTTGGATGGATCAAAATCCCCCATGCAGCATTTACCCAGTTTGCTATCCTTTTCTTTACGCTGAATTTCATCTCCATCGGACTGACCGGAGCAGATGAGGCTGATGCCAAGCCGGGCAGTACGATTCGAAAGACGATGATGCGAGGAATGCTCTGGATGGCCTGCCTCTGGGCGGCTCTGTTTGCCATTCAGGCGCTAACCAGCCTGGGATGGCTCTCTTTGACAAACATGTTTACAGAGCCGATCTACCCAGGAATTGCCTGGCTGGTTCCTTCCGGTTTCGCCCAGGGCCCCGGGCAGGCTGTAGCACTCGCTTCTGTCTGGCAGGGTCCGTTCAAGATTCCCAACGCCGTCTCCTTCGGTCTGACCTTTGCGGCAGTCGGGTTTCTGGTCGCAAGCTTCGTCGGGGTTCCCCTGGCCAACTGGGGTATTAAAAAGGGTTTGACGGTGCATGCACCCAAGGACCTTCCCCAGGATTTTGTGACCGGTCTTTCTGAAAAAGGCAAGGGCCCCAGCGCCGGGCAACTGACGACCCATCCGGGTAATGTTGACGGGATGGCGTTTCAACTGGCGATATTGATGGCAACCTTTTTCATCACCTATTTTGCCTGTCTGGGTCTGAAAATGATACTTCCCGGTCCCATCAAAGCACTGGCTTTCGGACTGATGTTTTTGTGGGGTATGATTATCGCGGTCATCATCCGCCTGATTCTGGGCAAACTGGGCCTGATTGTCTACATCGATAACAATGTCCAACGCCGGATCACCGGTATTGCGGTGGATTTCATGGTGGTCGCCACCCTGATGGCTGTCAAAATTGCTGTTGTCTGGGCCTTCATCGTACCCATCTCGATCTTGAGTATTTCAGCTGCCGTCATAACAACCTTGTTTCTGCTGTACTTTGGCAGCCGCCTGGATCATCTGGGCTTCGAGAGGTTTATGGCACTCTTCGGAACCAGTACGGGTACAGCTGCCAGTGGCCTTCTCCTTTTGAGAATTGTTGACCCTGAGTTTAAGACACCGGTCGCACAGGAGGTGGGGCTCATGAATCTATTTCTGCTGCTGCTTGTCTGGACGAGTTTCTTCACATTCCCGATGCCACAAGTTGGAGTCGCATTAAATGCGGCTATTGCAGCCGGCATGATTGTTGTTGCCCTGATCATTCTTAAGGTTACCAAGCTCTGGGGCGAACCAACCTGGAACAAATAGCCGTCTGAGGGTCATTCATACGACCCTCTGTTAGGCAAGTGATACCAACCGGGGGCATTTCCCCGCCCCTGGATTCAATTCTGACGATCCCTAAGCCGGTGGCGACGTGTGGCTCTTGGATCGTTCAGGCAACGTTTCTGTTTTGTTCCGGGTCAGTTCCAACGCCTCGATGATTTTCCTGCGTGTGTCTTTGGGCAGTATAATCTCATCGATAATCTGAGCTGTCCAGGAATGCCCGACATCGAAAACATCCACTTTTTCTCGGGAACGACTCATATAACTCACATTTCGCAGTTAGCAAAACAAGATTTTCCATTTTACCCCTGTC
>JAOZRE010000363.1 GCA_029940215.1 bacterium
AAGTACCTGAACCTGATCAACCAAGTTTGCAAACTTCTGAATTCAGGCGGAGACCTGATGCGGAATATGAACATGGTGCTGATCATGCTTCAGGAGTACCTGCCTGTCCGCAATCCGACACTGCTGATTCGGGATAACGTCATCAATAAGTATTTCATCGATCTGGCCCCTGAGATATCAGAGGACGAAAAGAACCGATGGAATCAACGCGTCGGATCCATGCCGGAGGATCCCACCCTGATGCTGCAGCATGAGATGATCCTGTGTTCAGACGAGCCTGACTACCTGGACCTGCCCTGTTCCAATGACTTGCGGAATAGTATGGTGGCGACCATTGTCCAGCCGGTTGTTTACCAGCAGCAGAACCTGCCGCTCTGTATCCTGAGCCTAATGGTGATTGAACCGAGCGCCATAAATGAGATTGTCAAGATCGTCCGATTCATTTCCGATATGCTGGCAGTCAGCATGATTGCCCGCGGATTCCCGGTGGCGCAGATCAAGGACTCCTATCATGAAGAGGCTCACATTCCCAGGATCATTGATAACATCGTGGGACAGAGTGAAAAGATGAAACGACTGGCTGAGATCATTAAAAAGGTGTCAGCCTCAAAAGCAACGGTTTTAATATGCGGGGAAAGCGGTACCGGAAAGGAACTGCTGGCTCGGGCTATACACAACAACAGCCTTCATCGTAAAGCGCCTTTCATTGGGGTCAATTGTGCGGCCCTTTCCGAAAGTCTTCTGGAGAGCGAGTTGTTCGGGCATGAAAAAGGGGCTTATACCGGTGCCGTCAGCACTCGAAAGGGTCGCTTTGAACTTGCGGACGGGGGGACCCTGTTCCTGGATGAAATTGGGGATACCTCCATCAGTTTTCAGACCAAGATTTTGCGGGTGTTGCAGGAAGGTCAGTTTGAACGACTGGGGGGTACGCGAACCATGCATGTGGATGTGAGGGCGGTTTGTGCAACCAACATCCAGCTGGAGGAAGCCATCGCGAGGGGAACCTTTCGGGAGGATCTGTACTATCGGCTGAATGTCATACGCCTTGATGTGCCACCACTGCGGGAGCGTCTGGAGGATGTGCCCCTGCTCGTCAACTTTTTCCTGGATAAGCTGAACTTACAGGCGAATACCCATATCCGGGTTCGGGAGAAAGACCTGACCCTCCTGCAGGAACAGAAGTGGTACGGGAATATCAGAGAGCTTGAAAACATTCTTCACTCTGCTTTTTTGATGCAGCATGACAATTTTCTGAATTTCCAGAGTCTACCACAATCAGCACCATTGAAACAGAAATCTGGATCAAGAGTTGAGATCCCCATCTCGGATCCGGAACCGCTTGTGAACAAAAGTGAGCTGGAACAGGAGGAAATTCAAATGATCGAGCAGGCCCTGGCCAGCAGTGGCGGGGTGCAGATCAAGGCGGCTGAACACTTGGGTATTAGCTTGCGGCAACTTCGGTACCGAATTAAAAAGTACCGGATCGTTGTCCGAAAAATTCACTACGCCAAACGGGGCTAACTATCATGCTGTCACGTGTTTTCATACAAAACCTGGCAACTGTTGAGAAGCAGGTGATCGACTTCGAAGGCGGATTCACTGCCCTGACAGGAGAGACCGGGTCTGGAAAATCTATTATTATCAAGGCAATCAACCTGATTCTGGGCGAAAAATGCCCCAAGGACCTGATCAGGGCCAAAGAGGACTTCCTGTCCGTGGAAGCGGTCTTCCATATCCAGGATAACCAGCCGGTTCTGGAATTGCTGGGGGAACTGGATATCGAACATGACGGTCAACTGACCATTCGCCGCAAGGTTTATCGCAATGGCAATAGCTCTGTCTTCATTAATGATTATACCTCCCGCCTTACCCAACTGTTACAACTGGGCCAGCATCTGATTGATCTTCACGGTCAGCACTCCCAGCAGTTTCTGTTACAGACAGTAACCCATATCGACTATCTCGATAAATATTCAGGATTGAAGGAGGCTGTGGCCGAATTCCAGGAAGATTATCGAAATCTGACCTGGAAAAAAAGGGAGAAGGCCTCCTTCGACGAGGACCTGGCAGACCGGACCCGACAGCTTGATTTTATCCGCTTCCAGATCGATGAGATCGAAAGTGCCGGTATTACAGCAGAGGAAGAACAAGCGCTGCAGGAAGAGCACCGACTCCTGGCGCATGGAGAGCAGATTATCGCGGCTGTGTCTCCTATCGCGGACTGGAATGATGGCCAGAACTCACCCCTGTCAGAGATGTCGGCAACCCTGAACGCGTTGACTGATATCCTGAAAGTTGCATCTGACCTGCAGCCCGTTGTAGATGAAATTCAGTCAGGCCTGATCACGCTTGAGGAGGTTGCAGCCGAGGCCAGACGCTATTTGAATCGAATCGAAATCAATCCGGAAAGACTGGATGCTGTAAACGAACGACTGGCGCAACTTGATGGGTTGAAACGCAAATATGGGCAGTCGCTGCAAGCAGTTCTGGCGTTCAAGGCAGAACAGGAGCAGGAAAGGGACAGGTTGGAAAATTTGGAGGGCAACTCTGCAAAGCTGAATCGTGAAATTGATGAGCTTTCCAGGCTGGTGTCTGAAAAGGCGCAGTCATTGTCGGACAACAGGTGCAAACATATTCCTGAGTTTGAAAAACGGGTGTTGGAAAACCTGAAAGAACTGGGCATGGAGAGAAGCCTGTTCAAGGTTCAACAACTGCCACTGTCTGAAAACGAATCAGGAGAACAGACCTATTCACCGAAAGGAATGGACAGGATTGAACTCCTGATTACAACCAATCCAGGAAATCCATTAAAACCCCTCGCCAAAATTGCGTCCGGCGGTGAAATATCACGTATCATGCTGGCTATTAAAACGGCTCTCAATGAAGACATCACCCGGGGAACAATGATCTTTGACGAAGTCGATGCCGGGATCAGTGGACGCGTTGCTGAAACAGTGGGATATAAACTGGTCAAGCTTGGCAACCACCGCCAGGTGATCTGTATTACTCATTCGCCTCAGATAGCCTCCAAGGCCCTGGTGCATCTGAAGGTGGAAAAGGTTTTCACCGATGATGTCAGCCGGACGATAATTACCCCTTTGGAAGCGGCAGACCGAATCGAAGAGATTGCCCGCTTTCTGGGGGGCAATGAGGTTACTGAAAAAGCGATGTCTGTAGCGCGCGAAATGCTGAACAGCCAGTTGGATTAACCTATGGACTATTTCTCCTCCAAATTTTTGCTCCTGTTTCTGGTCGCTGTGCTGATTGTCACCCTGAGGTCCCGTAGTAAGAAGAAAGGCAGTCAGGTTTTACCCGGTAAACAGATCGCCATTATCGGCCGTCAACTTGAAACGCCGCTGGGGATTGAGACACCATATGCCTGCCTGTTGGATGATGGTTGCAAGTTTGGAGATGGCTTTCTTGATAAGGAGGAACCAGACCTGCCCCACTGTGAAAACTGCCAGTGTCACTTCAGTGATTCTGTTCAGCGAAGCTACGATATTTTCACGAAAAATCCACCACCGGAAATTCTACATCCGTCTGATATAGGTGACCTTCAAAGGGCTGAAGCCCGTTACTACAAGTATACGCTGATCGCAGCCCATCGGGATGTGACGGAAGCCGACCGGGAGGTCTATACCGAGTTGGCTGGGCAGGTGGACGTTGACCTCGCATTCAGAGAGAAGGTGAAGAAACAACTGAAATCTTAGTCTTCGATATACTTCGCAGGATTCTGGGGGATGCCGTTCAGCAGGATTTCATAGTGGAGCCGGGGCCGCGTCGTGTGCCCTGTGTTGCCGGCTTGGGCTATAATTGTACCCTTTCTGACAATGTCTCCCTGGCTGACCTCAAATTTTGCCAGATGTCCATATCGGGTGACAAAACCGTTGCCGTGATCCACCGTCAGAAGGTTCCCGTATGTTTCATTAGTTGACAGCACAATGGCGATACCGTCTGCAGGTGCGTAAACCGGGTGAAACGGTCGTGTTGCGATGTCGATGCCATCCTGTGGGGTAATCTCGCCTGTAAAAGGGTCGTTGTTGGTACCAAAAATATTGACCTGGTAGCCCTTAACAGGCAGTGTGGATGGGATTCGAGTAAAAGGGTTTGGCGTTTCCCTGAAGTAGTGCACCAGGTTATCGAATCGGATCTCCTGACCGTACTTCAGCTCCGAATCAATCTCGGATGAGTCGGCAGCGATAACCTCGAGGATTCCACTCTTTTTCGCTATCTCGATTTTCTGGCTCAGCTGCTTTGCCTTTTCCCGATCGATTTCCGACGTGTTCTCAGACCGTGTCCGGGTCATCTGTTTGAGTTTGTGGTTGAGCGCCTTCAGGTTTTCAAAGTGCATGTCGAGCGTTTCATAACGCGTGACAAACTCGTTCAATTGTGTCTCCTCCTCCTGGTATTGCTTGCGGATAGCTTCATAATCAAGCAGTTGCTTGCGGACTTTGGTATAGTCCATGATCATGTATACCCAGGCTGATATAAGAGCGATGATCAGGATGGCACCGATACCAAAGACAAAGCTGGCGATATGGATCTTTTTGACCGCTGATGTCCGGCGGGGAACAATAACAATGGTGAAGAATTTTTTTAACAAGTGTTTTCCACGTGTATGTTAATCAGGAAACCGTGTCTGTACCGACCTTCAGGACTATGATGGCAATACCGGCCATCCCTTCTGCCAGTGCCAGTTCGCACCCACGGTTCCGAAGGTTCCCTCGATAGC
>JAOZRE010000060.1 GCA_029940215.1 bacterium
AGAACCAATCAATACCTTTGAAGTTGCATCTGTTGGGGACATGCAGGTTGATCTATCCTGGGTCAATCCAGCCGGGGCAGATGTACTGATCCGCCGATCCACAACAGGTTACCCGACATCCATTACCAGCGGCACGCTCGTCAGTGATGTTGGCGGAGGTGCGACCACTTATACGGATAATGTTGGCCTGACAAACGGTGTAACATACTACTATGCGGCTTTTACCCATTCAACAGTCGATAACCACACCAGTAGCAGCAATGCTGAAGGAACGCCATTCAACGGCACACCTTTCAGCACCAATGTGACCAGCTTCACAGCCACAGTGGGGGATGGTGAAGTGTCACTGAGCTGGGATTCGACCGATGCAGTCATAGCCGGGGCAACTGGTGTCATGATCAGGAGATCCACAACAACCTATCCCTTGGATGAAACTGACGGCGAATTGGTATATGACGGTACCGGAACTTCCATTGTAGACAGGGGACAACAGAACAGTTCCGGATACAAGGGACTTGCAAACGGAACGGTCTACTACTATCGGGCCTTTGCCTATGATGCCACGGATTATGCGGTAGGCGTCAATGTGCTGGCGGCTGCAGCTTCCCATTCAACCGGTCTGACAGCATACTATCCTTTCAGCGGAAACGCTGCAGACGGTAGTGGACAGGGAAATCACGGTGACGTATATGGAGACACGGCAGCAACAACCGATCGCAATGGTAAAGCCGGCCAGGCCTATCTGTTCGACGGAACCGGTGATTATATTGAGATCAACAATCCGGTTGAAGACAATTTTTCGATCGCCTTCTGGTTTCAACCGACCACAACAGCCGGAACAGCTACCGACTGGTATGCTGGTCGGGGGCTGGTTGATGCGAAAACAGGGTCCGATCAAAACGATTTTGGAGTCGCTCTGGGCGCCGGTCAGTTGATGTTTGGGACGGGCAATCCGGACACGACCATCGTCGATCCATCAACATCCAGTAATGGGGAGTGGTATCAGGCTGTCGCGGTACGAACAAAAGCCACGGGAAGTCTAAAGCTGTACGTTCAAGGAGCCGAGGTCGCCAGCGGCACTGGATCGATTAATACCCTGAATGCGCCAACGGTGATGCGAATCGCCGGATCTCCAGAGTATAACACATTGTTCTTTAACGGGAAAATTGACGAGGTTCGGCTTTACGATCGGGTCCTGAACCTGACAGAAATCCAGGATCTGTATTTTTCAGGTGCTGCGACACGTGAATACTTGATATCAACTAGTGACAGCAGCAGCAGCAACCATACTTGCCTGCTGGTCAACGTGGCCTCCGGAGATCAAAATATCAAGTGTTGGGGGGATGCCGGTTCAGGTATCCTTGGTGACGGCGGTACAACCGGTGCGGTTTCAACACCGGTCGCTGTCGATACCATCACCACTGCCGTACAGATCAGCTCCGGGTTGAACCATAACTGTGCCATTCTCAGCGATAACTCGATCCAGTGCTGGGGTGAAGGCACCAATGGAAAGATCGGAAACGGCCTCACAGCCAATCAAACTTCACCTGTGGCTGTCAGCGGCATCATCGATGCTGCTCAGGTCTCAGCCGGTGGAGAGCACTCCTGCGCTGTTCTGGACAACGGTTTCAGTGGCACGGTCAAGTGCTGGGGAGATGCATCTGCCGGACAACTGGGTAATGGCACCTCAACCGGAAGCTTTTCAACCCCGCAACTGGTAACCGGCATTTCGACTGCGGTCCAAGTGGACACCGGAAACGATTTCACCTGCGCCCTGCTGGCTGATCGAACCATCCAGTGCTGGGGAAACGGAGATAACGGAAAATTGGGGAACGGGGCCACCCTGTCACAGAACACCCCGGTACCTGTCACCGGTATCAGCAGTTCCGTACAGTTAAGTGTTGGATATTCACACGCCTGTGCGCTGATGGATGACAGTACGATTAAGTGTTGGGGTGACGGAACAGATGCCCGGATGGGTGATGGTTTTTCAAATGTCACCAACTCCACACCAACCACCGTCAGCGGAATAACCGATGCCATCCAGGTTGTTGCTGGTTATGCGCATAGTTGTGCACTGCTGAGTGATGCCACCATGAAGTGTTGGGGATTCAATGATAAGGGCCAGCTGGGTGATCTTGGAACAGCCACGCAGAACTCACCGGTGGTCGTCAATGGTATCACATCAGCAACCAGTATTACGGTGGGGGGCAGCACCTCCTGCGCCATCCTCAGTGATGGAACAGCCGAATGCTGGGGAGAAGGTCTGACAGGTGAACTGGGGAATGCCGGCACAGCCGACAGTAACACCCCCGTTGTGGTAGATAATCTGGACAACAGCGCCAGTCAGTAGGGCGGTCAACCAAATCAGGTGGCGGGGCAGAAGTGCGACGCCATCCTTACCACTCCATATCTTCATTAAAGTAGGTCCCACTCTTTCCACCGGTCTTTTTATAGAGACCGGTTTTCATAATCTTGATCCCTTTATCCACCGCCTTGCACATATCATAAAAGGTCAGGGCTGCGATGGATGCGGCGACCATTGCCTCCATCTCCACGCCGGTTTTGGCTGTTGTATGGGCTTCGGACTGGACGCGAACCTCGCAACTCTCTGTCAGCAGTTCCATCTGAATATCGACATAGTCCACTGAAAGTGGGTGGCACATGGGAATCAGGGTCCCGGTTTGTTTTGCCGCCAGGATACCAGCTGTTTTCGCCACGGTAAACGCATCTCCCTTAGCCAGGTTTCCGGCTTCCAGCATCTCCACGAGGTCGGTACTGATCCTGATGGTGCTTCTAGCGATGGCAATTCTTTCTGTCACCGTCTTAGCACCAACGTTCACCATCTTTGCCTTTCCGTCCGTATCAAAATGACTCAGTTCTTTGTCCATGGGTTATTTCCAGAATGTTAAGCAGCTATTCAGCACGCTTCCGGAGTCGGGGGTGTTTTGATATAAAACGATGGAAAACAGGACATTTTTCAACAGCTCCATGGATGGATTGTTCGGTGCTGCGAGTCTCGCACCTCATGTTTTATATCAAAATACCCTCGACGGAGGGGAACTGAATAGATACCTATTCAATTAATAAACAGCTCCAATTCTTCGATGGATAGCGGTTTTGCCGATTCATGTAAAAATTCCAGTGCCATCCGCTGTTTGCGGCTCCAGGTGGAGACCGCCTTTTTGTTTTCCGGCGGATCCGGCAGGGTAATCAATAGTTCAGGCTGTGAGGTGGGTTTCTTGCGATAGGTTTCAATGGTTGCCAGGCCCTCGAAGAATCGGCCAAAAACAAGCTGCAGTTCGGAATAGGTCTGCTCCATCATTTGTTTCTGGTCTACCCTGCGAAAATGTCTCCAGCAGGGAACTGATTGATTAATCACCTGCCGCAGCGGAACCTGTTTCTCCCCCTGGAGCCATAGTCGATTCAATATGTGAAAAAACTGCTGGTAATAGAGCGACTTCTGAATGTTTTCAACGCTCTGCAACCTGTTGTCGTGCAGAAATCCCGGTATGAAGTCAGGATCATAATCAAGCTGAGACAGCCTGAATTCCAGACGTGGATTCTCAAAATTCCCGCAGCTGAACTGAATCTGCTCTGAGCTGAGGACCAGCAGCGGCGCTTTGAGCTGTTTTTCGAGCAGCAGCTTGGATAACCGATCCTGCTGTTTTTCGCTGGTAATCAGGACCTGTTGATAGGAGGCCTGCTTGAAGCTGGACCGCAGCGAATTGACAATTGCCGGTTTAAGTGCCCCCCTGACCTGCAGGTTGTCAACAGTCTTGTCGACAGGACAAAAAACCACACACTCATTTCTGTTCGCAACCATCACCATCAGCACGCTCTGATCTGAGTTGGCCGGATAAAATGTCCGCATGAAAAACGACCACCCTTTTCGCTTTGGAAAGACAGCACCGGGCTGATCGCTGACCTGGGAGAAAATCCAGTTGGTCAGATGCATGGCAGAGCAGGAGTATTCAAACATCGGATTGTTTTATTATTTCATGCTTTGAGAATTAGGGATCGTTAAATGATAACTTCCCTTAATCTGTTTGAAAAAGTCCAAGAAACCGGACATTTTACAAACAGAATGTGAACTAATCCTTTAGCCGACCCTTAATGGTTCCAGTTTTCAAGGCTGGCGCTAATCTGCCTTCTCAAAAAGCGTTCGATTTTATCGTAAAGGGGAATCGCCCGCCGATCCCTGATAAAAACTCTAATCAGGCGTTCGGAAACCTCGAATTCGATCTGTTCAGTTGTCTGGATGTCGGTTGATTTAACCATCCACAGCTTTCTGGAAATGCGCTCGGAAATTCCGAGGAATGGCATGTCCCGGCTTCCATTCGTCAGGTAACGAATCAGCCCATCCATTTTCTCCACGGCAAAAGGAAGCTCAATCTCCACTGCTGTGCCCTTCATTTCCATCAGCTGTTGCTGGGGATGCTCCTCCCACTGGGCCAGAAAATGACGGGTCAGGGTCTGGTACTTTTTGGTGAGGAAATCCAGGACATAAGTGACCACTTCGATAAAGCTCGAGAGGCGACAGGCATCAGTTCGAACCGTTCCTTCCGAGTGAAGTGTTATACTGCCCTGGGCACCATCCGTCAGAAAACCGGTCAGTACACACAGATTCAGGTAGCCGGAAAATCGTTCACTGTATTCGCTGAAGATCTGGTGAACCAGATCTCCTTTCAGCTGTCCCTTGACGATAACCGGTTGCAGAAATATCGTCGGAGATTGCTCAAAATGGTACTCAACACCAATCACCTTCTCAAATATGTCAATAATTCGAAACAGCATATCCGAATCGATGAAACACGGATGAAGCAGGGGATTCTGCACCAGTTGCTGGTTCACTCTGGCGCATTTTCTGATATCACCGAAATAGTAGACAATCGCCAACAGATCGTCCCTCAGATCGATAATAGCCTGAACCTGTCGCTGTTCGCCCTTTCCTTTAGACTGCAGAACGGCAAATTGCCCGTCATCGTCAAGGCTGAATTGAACACCCAGATCGGCCGAGATATCAATCAGAAGCAGGTGGTGTCGGTTCCATTCGTCCAGTTCCCAATATTCATCAGGGAAACTCTTGTAAAGGAACTGGACCATGTGGTTATTGCCACCGGGTTGAAGGAAGGAGTAGTCATCCTCACGGAAATGACCTGGCCCGAACTGGCGCCTGATCCGCTCTTTTAATTCGACCAGAATACTCATTCATCCCTCATAGGTTAACACTACCTGCACGGTTTTTACAGACCAGATACGCATCTGCCGGAATCCGTTTCTTTTAGATGATCAATCCCGCCCTGATCGGTTCCATCAGGTTACTGACGCCTTCCCTGAGAAAAAAAGTGATCAGGGCCAGAACCAGTGGTGACAGATCAATTCGCGCACGGGGAAGCACTCGCTGCAAAGGGGTGATAAAAGGGTCAATCAGAAACATGATGGAACGCATAATGGGATTATTCAGCGGCGGATTGACCAGCGTAAAAACAAACCAGATAACCGACAGAAAAAAGATAAACCCAATGATATTTGAAACGATATACAGGCTGCCAAAGATCAGATAAAAAACAATGTTCTTCAACATGGCGTCCATGGCTATGCTCCCGCCAGCAGCCCCGCCAAAAGTCCGGATAATTCCAGGCAGGGTGATTTCACCAAAGAGCACCAGCATCAGGGCCAGGACCGGCGCAAATGCAACATATTTATTGGGTAATCGCTGTCCAACCCATTGCCAGAGAGGCATCGTTGTTCGATTGATCAGTGAAACAATAGCGTTATATGGATCAGCGTTTATCCAGCTCAACACAAATGCGGCAATGTGCATCCAGGAGTAAACTTTCAAAACCCATCCGGTCAAAGACGCGAGGTTGAGAATGTATTCGGTCATATTGTGTTTGTGTTTAAAGGCAGTACAAGGATACAAGGGATCGCGCAGCTTCGGTGGAGAACCCCTCCTGTTCAGCCTTCAATAGTATCAAATACCCGTTACTTCCGTCAAAAGCCAACTAGAAGAATGATTTTTACCTGTGATAACAGGGTGCTGTGAAGATAGGAGTCTTAAAGAGGGGGTCGCCCGTCAGATTGATGGGGAAACGGGGGTTGGATATTTAAAATGGACCGTAGCAGATTATTCAAGGCAGGCTATTCAAACTCACTGGTTGCCGGCGGCACGTAGACCTTTTTGGATATCTTGATGGCCTGATTACCTTTATAGCTCCCCTGGTATCCCTTGAATTTTGCAACACCTTCAATTCGAACATCCAGAGGCATATTACACTCCTGGTCCAACTGAACGATATCCCCCACCTTCAGTCTCAAGAACTCCCTCACAGTCATGTCAGAGTTCCCCAATTCAACCAGTAAATTAACAGATGCATGTTTGATATTTTCCCTGAAGCGATTACCCCAGACATTATCCTCTTCCCCCTGGTCAGACTGAAAACCGGAGTCCAACTTACTTCGAATGGGTTCGATCATCGAATAGGGAATACAGACGGTCAGGGTCATTGGGGCCTTACCCATCTCAACGTCAAAGGTAATAACCACTACCACTTCACTCTGCGGTACAATCGCTACAAACTGGGGGTTTATCTCAGTTCGCTGATAGGAAATCTGGACAGGAAATACCGGTCGCCATGCCGTCTGCATATCTTCCAGGGCGGAGATCACAACCCTCTTCACAAGCCGCTGCTCGATGGGCGTAAAGTCCCGGCCTTCGGCCTTCACTTCGAGTTCTCCGGTTCCACCGTAAAAAATATCGACCAGGTTAAAGACCAGCCTCGTTTCCAGAACCATGATGGCAGTTCCCCGCAAGGGATTCATGCGGAACAGGTTAAGTGATGAGGGTACCGGGAGGGTTTTCAGAAATTCACCGAATTTTATCAACTCAGTTGAACGCACACTGATATCTACCGGCTTGCGAAGTGCTCCAGAGAGGGTAATACGGAACATCCGGACGAAGCGGTCGTGGATAATCTCCAAGGTAGGCATCCGACCCCGTATGATTCGATCCTGGCTGGTAAGATCATACGGGATGACAGCGTTATCATCGATATCAGGCATATCGAAGTCGTCATCCATATCTCCGCCTTCAATGCCCTTCAATAACGCGTCTACTTCGTTTTGAGATAATACCTGTGACATTTTTCCGTCCCCTTTATCATTGCGTTTGGTTACAGCCGATCCGGGTACAATCTTCTAAAAGCCCGAACAATGCTACTTTCAACCCTTCTGTCGTGATCTGGCTTGCAGAATGTGCCGAACAGACAGGTGCTTTGATATCTTAATGCAAAGGGAATTCCAATAACGAAAAAAATTAACTCATTAATGAATGCCAGATCTCTTCATCGACTTCATCAAAGAATTTACAGCCGATTTTATATTTTCCGTTAAAATCGACAACCCGGGCAACCTCGAATTCAAAGTCCAGTACAGACATATCCTGTTCAATGGGGTCCTTGATGGAAGCCGTCAATGAAATCCCGACATCAAACTCCGTATTGCTGATAAAACTCAGACCACCTGCTGAATAGTCAAACAACGGATAGATGATCTCGGCATCTCCATCAACAAGGCTGATATTGCCGTTTGCGATATACCGTTTGTGCTTTCTGATCTTGGAGTAGTACTCCTCCGACAGTTCGTCATCCTCGTCAGGGGGAAGCACTTCCAGATCTTCCGCTTCCAGATCCTCTAGGTCATCTATGTTATCAAAATCGTCTAAATCATCGAAGTCGCCGATATCGTCTATGTCATCTAAATCGTCTGTCGGCATCGATTCCAGATCTTCCGAGAAAAACCCGCCGGAGGGCTCTTCCATATCCGTGGATTCAGAATATTCATCAGGTCCGGTTATCGCCTCTTCATCATCCATAAACGTAATAATTACATTCGTTCGTTCCTTGATGTTGAGCGGCTCCAACAAGTGAATCGTGTTCTGTTTGAATACTCCTTTTATTGAAAACATTGATATCCCCGATTCAGTTTTTTCTGTTTAACAGAAGAGCAAATGGAGTAAATTGGCATGAACTCTTGACTTTGAAAATAACCATTTTTTACCATTTCGTAAAAGAAATTTTTTATTTTATTGGCGATAACCGAGTAAAAACCACTATTTTCATCATCCATACGGCTATTACACATCCTAACTATCTGTTTTTTTTAAGGGTGGTTATTTTTTCTAAAATGCCTCAAACCGAGACTGAATGAGTCCGTAAATGGGTCCCCGATTAAATTCTATCATTTTTCTCTCATTATCAATCGCTTTCGTCCACCCAACTCAACCAGATGAACTCCGGCATGAACTGTTTTCTATCCAGACTCGTCAGCATGACATTTATTTCGGTCCCGTAATTTATGACACGGTTGGTTTTTCTCCCGATCACCTGCTGGTTTCGCTCGTCATAATCGTATGAATCATCCGCAACGGAGGAAAAGCGCACAAAGCCCTCCACATAGGGATCGGGCATTTCAACGAACAATCCTTTCCAGTGCAACCCGGACACCTTCACCTGAATAATATCCCCTATCCGATCCCCAATAAAAACCATCTTGTTGAATTTAACTGCCATTCTCTCTGCTTTTGTCGCCTGCCGTTCCCGGGCGGAAAGATCAAGCGCCATCCGTTCCAGGACTTTGGATCCTCTATACCCCTTTAACTTTGCCTTCACGCCCCGATGAACAATCAAATCGGGGTAGCGTCGGATCGGTGAGGTAAAATGACAGTAGTGGGTGGCTGCGAGTCCGAAGTGTCCTTCTCTACGGATCTGGTATCCAGCCAGAGACATGGTTCTCAGGGTGCTGTGTTCAAGAAGATCCCGATCTGGGTGGTGCCTGCATTTTCTCAAGGCCCGATTGAAGTCCGCCCCCTCCCTCAGTCCTGATATTTTGAGGCCGCTGTTCCAGAAAAGACGTTTCAGGTCGTTCACCTTTTCAGGTAGTGGTGGTGGGTGATTTCGCCACATAATGGGTATTGCACCCTTGTCACAAAATCGAGCGACCGCTTCGTTGGCTTCAAGCATAAACTGCTCAATAACGCGCATGGCCTTCGTTTGATAGCTTTTTCCAATTCCCGAAACCCGGTTGTCAGGATCAAATGCAAAGATGGTTTCCGGCATTTGAAAATCAACTGCTCCCCGTTTTCGCCTTCTCTTTTCGAGAATCTCCGCAATGTCACGACAGATCGTCAGCAGTGCTTCCAGTTGAGAGTTGTTTTTTCCCCGAATTGATCCGTCCCTGAAGTAATCGTCTACCTGATCGTAGGTCAGCCGCTTGTGTATACGATTGATACTTTCATAGATCTCTGTATCGAGGACCTCTCCCGAGGAATCAACCAGGATTTCGCAGGTCACTGTTTTTCGATTCACTCCGGCTTTCAGACTACACAGCCCGTTACTCAGAGCAGGCGGCAACATTGGAATTGCCCTGCCGGGAAGATAGGTGCTGGTCCCCCTTTTCAACGCCTCCGTATCAACTCTGGAGTTTGGTTTGACATATGCGGCCACATCAGCGATAGAGATCCAGATCCGGTAATTGTTGCCTGTTGTTTCTGCGTAGATGGCATCATCAAAGTCTCTGGCATCTGCACCATCAATGGTAACAAACGGAAAATGTCTCAAATCCCGGCGTTTTTCTGCAGGGTCCAGCCGAACAGTTGACGGAAAGTCGGACGCCTCTTTCAGCGCCTGTCGGGAAAAGATCACCGGAATCCGGTTTTCGGACAGAATCTGCCCAATGATAGACTCTCGGGCAGCATCACTGGAGATACTTTCATCAATGCGCCCCTCCGGCACACCGCTGTTGGTTCCGCCGCTTGTGATATCGAGGAATACGTCCCGTTCCCTCCGTTGTAACCTTAGGCTGCGGCCTGCCACTTTGAATCGCTTTGGAAAACAGCGATTGTGCGGCTTGAAAAACCACTGTCCACTGCCCCCCTTTTCCAACCTCCCTTTGAGCAGTGAAATAGAGCGGTCCAACAGTTCCAATGGCAGAGCGATTTCCACCCCACTACGATTTTTTTTCAATGAAAACCGAAGCCGGTCCCCATGAAGCAACCATTGCCCTTCTTCCGGTGCCAAGGGATAGCGTTCTGCCTTGTGAAGTGCCAGTATTTCAGGTTTTCCCTTTTGGTTCAGGAAGATTCCTTCAGGAAAGCGGGTTGTTTTCCGGCTTTTTTTCCCCGGTCGATTCGCTTTCTTCTTGTTTTGAAACTCCGTGTGGAAGGCGCTGGATCGATCCTTGAGAAAGTAGTGATTGTCTTTTTTGAAGCAGAGGTTCTTCTCGGAAAGTTTTTTCAGGGCTTTTCGCAGCTGGGCTTTTTTCTTCGCGCGCTGGTTCAATGCCAGCAGAAGTTCCTTGACGGTCAGCCCATCATCACCAAGGGCAAGCAATACCTGGTATACGGTTTTTTCTGTAATATTCATGGCGGGGTTAACCTGTGGTTAACCTTTTTTTTTCGGTTTACGTCGACCTTTCTGCCGTTTGTCTCTCCGGTTATAAAGGGTCATAAAATCATCACGAAATGAGGCAAAGCGGTTCTCCTCGATCGACTCCCGAATACGTCTCATTAAATCGAGATAAAAATGTACGTTGTGGATGGATGTCAGAATGGACCCCAGAATTTCGTTGCCGGCAAAGAGGTGATTCAGGTAAGCGCGGCTAAAGGTGCGGCAGGTGTAACACTGGCAGTTGGTATCCACCGGAAACTTATCGTTGCGAAACTCCCGATTGGAAATCCGTAACTTACCGACATTGGTAAAAAGTGTCGCGGAGCGTGCATATTTTGTAGGAATAATACAATCCATCATATCGACACCCCGCTCAACAGCAACGAAAATATCTTCTGGAAGGCCAATTCCCATTACATACCGGGGCTTGTCCTCTGGCAGCCAGGGGGTTGTAAAATCGAGTACCCGCTTCATATTATCGATACCCTCACCTACAGACAGCCCTCCCAAGGCATATCCCGGAAAATCAATGTCTACGAGTGCCTGAACACTCTCTTTGCGAAGGTCCTCGAACAGGGCCCCCTGACTGATACCGAACAGGGCTTGATCTTCTCTTGTGTGGGCTTTTTTACAGCGGGCAGCCCATGAAAGCGTGCGCTTGAGTGAGTTTTTCGCATACTCGTGGGTGGTCGGAAATTCGACGCATTCATCAAACGCCATGATGATGTCAGCCCCAAGCTGATTCTGAATGCGAACGGACTCCTCCGGGGTCAATCGAAACGGTTCCCCACCTTTCTGATACCTGAAGGTCACGCCGTCATCATCTACCGTCTTTCCTGGCAGGGAAAAGACCTGGAATCCTCCGGAATCAGTCAGAACAGGCCCATCCCATCCCATAAACTTGTGAAGACCGCCCAGCTTTTCCACCAGATCTGCCCCAGGCTGGTTTTGAAGGTGATAGGTATTGGAAAGCATAATCTGGGCACCTGTTTCCTTCAACTGCACCATTGTCATGGCTTTCATGGCCGCAGCTGTTCCCACCGGCATGAAAATAGGGGTTTCAACACTACCGTGCGGTGTTTGAAACCGCCCTCGCCGGGCACCTGACGAATCTTTTCCCAGCAGGGAGAATGAAAAACGGTTTTGATTCATGTTATCCTTAAATACCTCCCTTTAATCCTCTTCTGACACCCATTCAATTCCCATTGGCCGAAGTGCCATCAGGCTCCCTTCCAAAACAAGGTTTCGGGTATAACCAACGCTGTCCAGAAAAACCTGAACCTCATAGGAGCGGGTACCAGCGCCACAAACCAGTATCAGTTCCTTGTCTTTCGGCAGTTCCTGGTAGCGCGTCCGGATCTCCGGATAGGGCAGCGGCAGCCAGAGGTCACCAAATCGCTCCACCTCATTGCGTGAATCAAAAACCGAACGGACGTCAATCACAATTCGGTCCGGGCAAGACTCCGGATTTTCAACCCAGGCAATAAAATCCAGCAGAGAAATTGGCCGAAAACGTCCAGCGATATTGTTTTCCGCCACATTGGCGACAACGTTCAACGCATCAAGAGCTGTCGAAAATGGGGGGGCATAGGCCATCTCCAAAACACTGAAATCCTCTATCACCGCATTTCGAGATAGTAGTCCCGCCGCCGCATTGATCCGCGCCAGAATACTGTCTCCCATCACACTCAACCCCTGAACGCCCAAGACCCGCCTGCTTTTTCGATCAAACACCATGGCCAGCACGATATCTTCATGACCTTGGATAAAGTGGGCCTGGTCCGATTGCACAATGAAGCTCATATCCGCATCAAAGCCCTCTGCGCGCGCTGCTTTGAGGGTCAATCCAGTGGTTCCAACACAAATCTCAAAGGCTTTCATAATAAAACTGCCCACAACTCCATCAAAACGGCTGTAGATACCAGCCAGGTTATCGGCCACGATTCGGCCCTGCCGGTTCGCCAAGGAGCCGAGCGGTGCAAAGGTCTTTTTGCCTGATACCTGGTGATAGGTTTCAATGCAGTCACCGGCCGCATAAATATCCGGATCCGATGTCTGCATACGGTTGTTGACAACAATTCCGCCACGCGGAGCCACCAGCAGACCGGCTTCACGCGCCAGTTCGTCCCGGGGCCTTACGCCTGTTGAAATCAACACCAGCTCAGCTTCCAACACCTGTTTATTGGTCACAACCCTGGCGACAACCCCATTCTCATCCGCTTCAAGAGCAGTAACACTTTCGGAGGTAAAAACGTCGATATTATTTTTTTTCAGGTGGTGGCTCAGCATCTGCTCGATGGGTTTTTCAATGAAATTCGGCAGTAGTTGCGGCAGGAATTCAACAATGGTGGTTTTCAGTCCCCACATGTCCTCTAACCCTTCTGCCATTTCAATTCCGATAGCGCCACCGCCGATAATAACAGCCTTCTCCGCATCTCCTTCTCTGAGATATTTCTGCAGAGCGATGGCACTCTTCAGGCTGCTGATGGTATACACCCCTTTCAGCTCAGCCCCAGCAATCGGAGGAATGACAGGTCTACTGCCAACCGTCAGTACCAGTTTATCATAGGGAATAGCCTCTTCAGTGTTATTCAGCAGGTTTTTCAGATGCAGGGTTTTTGATTTGCGATCGATTCTAGTCGCCTGCATATTGGTTTTTACATCAACGCCCTTGGCATCTGCAAAAAAGGCTTCATCTCTAACCAAATCAAAACTGGTGGAGCGAAGAGCATCTGCATCTGCGACTTCACCACTGATATAATAGGGAATGCCACATCCACCATATGAGATCAGTTCATCCTGATCGATAATGGTAATCTGGGCATCGGGTTTCAACCGTTTTAAGCGGCAGGCAGTTTTTGGTCCGGCGGCTACACCGCCAACAATGACTATCTTTTCCATTTTATACCCTATAAATAGTTTTAAATGATTATTTTTCTCTTGCCAGGAGATTAAAGTGGCTGTGGAGGTCTCCGGTCAATGTGAGCAGTGCGATAAAATTTTGTTCATTTTTAACCCGAACCAGGACATCCAGGTAGCGAGCACCGGTGTATTTCTGCTGCGCCTGAGACACATTGTATCCGGTGCTTTTTCCAATTTTCAGTTTTTCAATCTCTTTTTCCAGCAGGTCTTTTGCCAGATCTTTTGACAGAATAGCGTTTTTTTCCTCTTCCAGACCAAAGCGCAGATTCCTCAAAATGGTCTGCAGGTTAATCGTCAGTTGCGATTTTGCGTCCTGTAGTTGCAGCTCTATCTGACTGCGCTTGATCTTTGCCTGGGCAATACGCTTGGGGGTGATATTGTCAAACAGCGGAACAGTCCATGATAGCCCAACGGCATAGCCCTGCAGCGGTTCGTTGTCAAATACCTGCAAAGATTCGCTGCTGGTAGCGCCATAACCGGAGAAATTGTACTGGAGACTCAGGTCCAGATTTGTCCGGTCCAGGTTTTCAGCTTCCATGAGATCAACACCATTTGCCTTGACGGAAGCCGTCAACAACTTGATCTGCACACTGTTGGCATAGCTTTTCTCAAGCAGTTTCGCAGGATCCAGCTGTTCCCTGTGTATGGTCGGGCTGTCAGCCGGTTTAAAACCGAAAGAGACATTTTCCAGGTTCAACGCCACCCGTATTTGGTCTTCAATCTCCTGTTCACTGATTTTTGCAGACAACAGGCTTTGTCTATTAGTAGCCAGTTGTGTTTCTGCTTCCTTAAGGTCCGTGTAGTTCAGGATACCCACGTCAACCCTGGCTTCCGTTTCCTCTACCAGGAGAGCGGACAGCTTGACAGCCTCTTCCAGGCTGCTGATATTCTCACGGACCCCCACCAGTGTCCAGTAGGTTTTCGCTACTGATTCCAACAGCGACAGCTCTGTCTGATCCGTGGAAAGTTGACTCTGCTCGAAACCGACCTCAGCCCTTATTTCATTCGACCGGTTCACCTTGCCGAAGTCCTGGAACAACGGAACCGACATGCCAATACTCAGGGTTGCGGATTCGATGGGGTCACCTGTGGGTTCGACACCGGAGAGGGTGTCCTCCTTGGTCAGTTTTTTGTAGGTCGTTGTCTGTTGTGTCGTCTTCTCCAGTGATGTGGAGAAGGTCATACCCAACTTGTTTCTCTTGCTCCATGTGGCGGTTATCTGCGTGAGATCCGTCGAGTAGGTTGTCATATACGGTCCAGAACCCGGCGTCTCACTCAGGTTGGAAGCAGAAGACAGCAGGGATGGGGTCTTCACCTGTTGAATGGATGTGGTCAGATACGGCTGGGTGGGTTGTTCAGCCAGAACCAGCTGTGACAGGGCTGCCTGTTCTCCCATCAGGCTTGATTTCAACGTAATACTTCGACTCCTGACCAGCTTCAGGATGTCGCCCAGTGATATTTCAAGCAGTTGCCGTCCACGTTCCAAAACCAGTCGAGAGCGGCTGTATACTTCAGGTTCCTCTTCCTGAAACTGCTTCAACAGGTTTTTATCCGATTCGGTCATGCCCCACAAGGTCATGGGGGTAGCTATCAGAATCCCCAGAATCAGGACCCATTTTCGGATGTGCCTTTTAAGGTTAACCCTTTTATATGATTGACTATTCAAAATCATTTTTTTTCATACCTCTTCATTCGAGTCAACGATCTCTTTCCAATTAAGGGATCGTCATCTGGTGAGCTACTAGCATCTTTCAAACAAAAAAGCGTGACGTGTCATTATAATTCTCCGTAAAACAGGACCATTCTGGCAAGGGCATTTTATGCACATTTATTGACCCCGATTGTAAAAAAGCCTCTATAAAATCAGCTTTATTTGCATATACTCTCCCGGACCTTTGCAGGGATCATACTGACTGAGCACTCGCGGAACGGTATTGACATGTCCCGGTTAAATCCGCCATCCTTTTTTTTCTCGCTGGTCGCTAAACACTTCTAACACCTGGTCCCGGAGCCAGGCTGTCGTATCCAGTTGCCAGTCCTTTAACAACGATCCAATACAGAACAGAACATGTCAAAAAGAGTCCTGATATTTGACTGTGACGGGGTACTGGTCGATAGTGAACCTATTGCCAACCGTATCCTCGCAGAAGAGCTGACACGGATCGGACTGACCACCAGTTATGAGGAGAGTATTCAGTTTTATATGGGGAAATCGGAAAAGGACTGCCTCAGGCAGATAACCGACAAGTTGGGGCATTCCCCTCCACCCGACCTGATGACCAACTACCTGCTTCGCACGGAACATGCGTTTGCCAGGGAGTTGAAAGCAATCGACGGCGTCCGTACCTGCCTGGAACAATTAAACGGCCTGAAATGCGTCGGGTCGAGCGGCAGCCACCAGAAAATCCGCAATTCCCTGTGCCAGACAAACCTCGAGCATTTCTTCAATGGGCACATCTTCAGCTCTGCTGATGTCAAGAGAGGAAAACCCCACCCTGATCTATTTCTGTTTGCAGCGGAAAAGATGGGCGCATCACCTGATAACTGCGTGGTGATTGAGGACTCGGTACCGGGAGTGACCGCCGCAGCTGCCGCCGGGATGAGGGTCTGTGGCTATGCAGCCCTGACACCTGCTGAAAAGCTGCAGGCGGCTGGTGCAGAAATCTTCACACGGATGAGTGACCTGCCGAAACTCCTTTCTGACTTCCTTTAACGGCAATGTATTGACAGTCCCGCCATCTGGATGGTTCAGCATTTGGGTTTGTGAGAGAGGGCATCGGCAGACTATTCGGCCATGAGGTTGGATATTTTTCTGACCAGGTCCTGTGCTGACTCAGTGTATATGTGATTTTTAGTTACATCCAGTTTGGCCACCTGCTGCATTGCTTTCAGGCTATTCAACAACATGACTTTCTGCTCATTTGCCTCGTATGAACCGAACGTCAATATGGAAACCCTGCTTAGGAAAAAATAGGGATCCGCTTCAAAACTCTGCTTGATGGGATGATTTGTTATCCGTTTGAGATTTTTGTTACAGTCCGTAAAAATCTGCCGCCCCAGGGCCTGCTTCCGACTCTCATTCCCCTCCTTGATGGCGATGGTGAGTTGGGTGAATGAACGGGTGAGCAACACCGAGCTTTTTCTGAGGAAGAGTGCATCCGTACTTTCAGGAAGCAGTTGCGTGATGGTGTCCACCAGGGGATACAAGATCGGAATGCGGGCAAACAGGTCAGCGAGGGCCAGGGTGTAAACCAGCGTCTGTCTTGCTTCTGCCGGTCCGCAAATAGCCTTGAAGTCATTCTCTTCCATCTTTTTCCCGGCTGCCTGAATATCCAGAAATCCCCAGGGAACGGTATAACTGGAAGACTTGAATTTCCCTTTAACCTGGCTTAAGACCTTCACCACCCTGGCTTTCTCATCCAGTAACCCGTCACAGATTTTAAGGGTGCTTGCCATTTCATTTCGGGAATCCCGGTGGCTGGACCCCTCCCGCAGCGATTTAAAAGTGGATAACTGGAACCGCTTGATTTTTGAAAGGTAATCGAAATAGATCTGGAAGAAATTTTCGCAGTTATAGAGGCTGATACCATCATTTATCAGCACATGAGCGGCATCTTTAGTCGCCATTTTCAGCCCTTCCAGCATGTTCTTACGGTTGGAAGAGTTCAGTACCATGCGGTAGGTACAAAGTGCAGAGAGCATAACGAGGGCGTTATTCTGTGCAAATTTCTTCCCGAGCAT
>JAOZRE010000364.1 GCA_029940215.1 bacterium
AGCCACATCAGTATTTTCAAGAGGTATGCCAAGAGATAAAGATGGTAATTGTCTAAAAACATAGAAGAAATTATGCCGAATAAAAGTCCACATTTTTTAATGTCCGTAATAGGACATTTTTCTGTCCGATTATGGACATTCAGATTGACATAAGGTCGCCTTTAAGCTTAATTTAGACATAATATTTCGCAATCAAAAATATATCGGAAAAATATTACGAATACAGCACAAATAGCTTTTTGTCTTGGCGCAATATATATTTTACTACGGATATTTGATACACGGCGTTCGATCGGCAGAGATTGTCTGTGTTTCAGATTTACACGTTGTTGCCCAAATACGGACAGTTGGATAGACAAATGATAACCAGTCTTGGTGGAGAGCAGTAAGATGTCAAAAGAACTTAAAATGATAAACAATTTTTCCTGTGAGCAATGGGAGTTTATTGCCACTCTGGATGCCTTTGGCGAAGCGATTTCTGTAGATGTCGTGGGTGAGCTGTCCCCTTTGAAGCCGAAACATCTGCTTCAGGTAGTACAGGACGGTATCCAGTTGCAGATGATTCAGCAGGCAGCTCCTGGTGAGATCTGTCTGGTTCTGGATATTTCTGAAGCGGTGCGTCAAAAGGTGGAGGCTATTAACAGTCGAGACCGTTTGAATCGTTTGTTGGAGGGGTTGACGGAAAAAAACCTGACGGCTCAGGTACCAGCTTCGGCCATAGTTTGTTTATTGACCCGGGCCGGCAAGTTCAACTCTGCTGCAGCGATGGAAAGAGATCTGGCAAGGACGGCTTTGAATAGCCGCAGGTTGTTTGAAGCGCTGTCTCATTTGGGAAATTGCCTGCAGCTGTGTGCGCTGGATAAGGGGAACGATTCGAGTGATGTCCTTTACCTGGAGGCGGCGCTGGAGTATTCAAGTTTAGTCATCCTTATGGGAGTGGAGATTGATCAGGCGATTGTCATAATGGAAAAAGCCAAGGGTTTCGCAAAGAAGTCCGGAGATCGGCGGACTTTGGCAATGCTCTATTTCATTTCGGGGATTGCAGCCTTTCTCCTTGGTAAGTCTGGAAGCGTGATAGATGAGATGGACAAGGGCCGTTTGTTGGTGGAAGAGCTGGCAGACCCTGACATTTTATATCGATCCTCTTTTTATCTGGGGTTTTACCACTATTTCCGAGGAGAGTTGGAAACAGCGGTTGACTATCTGCGGAGGGTGACGCTGGGTGTCGATCTGGATGCCGGCTCCCTTTCCCGGTATTTATATACGCCAATTGTCCTGTGTTCCTGCCTCTCTTATATGAACCAGTTCTACCAGGCAATCGGGCTACTGGAGTACCATTGGCTGAAGGCGAAAGAGCTGAATATAAGACCGATAGAGACAACCATGCGGGCGACGTTAGGTATTATGCTGGTCAGAATTGATCGGCATACTGAAGCCCTCCCTCACTTAAACGGGTCTCTGTCCGATGCCCTTGCAGATCGTAATGCATATGGGGAGTTTATGGCCCGATCCGGTCTGGCATTTCACTATTTCAGAAAAGACCGGTTTGATGAGACGCGGGAGATGCTATTGCAGATATTTGGTGATGAGTCAGTAGAGGAGCGTCATATTCAGTATCTGACACCAATGCATCTCGAGATGATATGGGGGCTTAACCGCCTCTCGCTGCCATCCGGCAGCCCATTGACCTTTGAACGGTACTTTGATCTGATCATCGATGGTGGAAGCCTGCATAATAAAGGGGCTGCCTATCGTCTGCGGGCTCAGCAGTGGATAACGTCCGGGAGGGATGGTCTGAGCATTAAAAAGGACCTGGAAACGTCAGAGCAGATGCTGACACAGTCTGGAGACCAGTACGAGCTGGCGAAGACAAGAGCCGTGTTGGCCCAGCAGCTTTTGAAAGAAGGGGATACGAAGAGGGCCCGTCTCCTGGCAAATCAGGCACGCAAAGGACTGACAGGACATGGAGAACGATATTTTCCCTCTACCCTGCATTCTCTATTTGATAAAGACATTGGATCCGCGAATGGGGACTCCAGATCACCCGCCTTTCAGGAGTTGGTGACCAATGCCATTAAAGATGCCTGGATTCCTCTGGACGTCGAGGAGGGGTTCAGTGGTGTGATTGCGTCGGTCAACCGAATTCTGGAATCTGAGAAGGGGGGATTGTTTTATTCGGAAAGTGGAAAGGAAAGGGATCTGGAGTTAAGGGTGCTTTACAACCTCAGTCAGAATGACATCCACCGCAAGGGGTTCAAAAGTCAAAACAGCATGATTCAGAAATGTTTCCAACAGAACCGGATATATCAGACTCACGAGGATCATCATTTAAAGGCTGACTCCCCATTGACTGGGATGTCCCGCCTCTATCTTCCGCTGATGATTAAGGGCAATATTCAGGGGGTGGTTTATTTTGAAAATGATCATGATAAGAGCTGTTTTACCTGGCTGGGCGAAAAAAATCTGAAGTGGCTGGCGGTCCAATTGGGGCTGTTTTTTGAGTTGACCCTGCAGGTTAATCAGGCCATGACGGAAACATGCTTTTCGGTATTGAAACGATCCGGAGGGCAGTTGCCCCGTGCTGAAAAAGAGATGATTCACAGCAGTCGGATTATGGAGGAACTGCTGATCAAGACAGATCGCGCGGCGGCTTCGGAAAGCTCAGTGTTGATCACTGGCGAAACAGGAGTTGGAAAAGAGATGCTGGCTCGCAGGCTGCATAAGATGTCCACTCGTTCAGAACGACCGTTTGTGGTTTTTGCTCCGGGATTGGTGCCGGAGAATCTGGTTGAAAGTGAGCTGTTTGGCCATGAAAAGGGCTCTTTTACGGGCGCCGAGCAGAGGCGGCTTGGTCTGGTGGAGCTCGCCGATAAGGGGACCCTTTTTATTGATGAAGTCGGAGAATTCTCACCGATCGTGCAGATAAAACTTCTGCGGGTTCTTCAGGAAAAGACCTTTCGACGGGTCGGTGCCAGTCAGGACCGTCATTCTGATTTCAGGCTTGTGGCGGCAACCAATCGGGATATTCTACAGGAGGTGTCATCAGATCAGTTCCGGGAGGACCTTCTGTACCGAATCAACACTGTTACTCTCCATGTCCCCGCCCTGAGGGAAAGAGAAGAGGATGTTGTAGAACTGGCAAACTTCTTTCTTAATCGCTTTGTCAAAAAATACCGCTGCCATCAACTCAGTCTGACACGGCAGCACATTGACATCCTGAAATCACATACCTGGCGGGGGAATGTCAGAGAGTTGAAAAATATAATCGAGCAGGCAGTTGTTATGAGCGATGGGAGCCGCTTTGAACTGAATCTTCCAAAAACACGAGCGCTGGAAACCGTCAATCCATTTGAGGAGTTGCCGCGGCTGGATGAATTGCAAAGCAGTTACATTAAGTTTGTCCTGGAAAAAACCGGGGGGCGTATTTCAGGTCCAGGTGGGGCTGCCGAGATTATGGGTATCAAGCGAACAACATTGTATAACCGGATGCAGAAACTGGGGATTCGACGAGCTGACGCTCACTAATTGGAAAAAGGGGACAGATTTATTTTTCATAAAGGAAAAAGGGGACAGTCCCCTTTTTTAGATCCAATACCCTATTGCGCGGGCCTGTCCCCTTCTTCTTTTGGCCCGGCACGCGGGTCATTCGTAGTAACGGATTCTGCAACCTCATCCATCCCACATCCGTTCGTAACGATTGAGCCGATCCTTTAGAAAAGTTTCTGCCTGGTCTCGTGATACCATTTTACGGATGATAAATTCATCCTTATTGGTTTTTTCCTGCACCAGGATGGTTCCCTGCCAGTCGATGATCCGGATGATATCACTCAGGTGGGTGTTCTCTTCCTGCAGAATCTTTCCCTGTCGAAGCAGGTCCTCCAGATTTTGAGGCGATAGCACCGCCACCGGGTTGGTTTTCAGTGAAGATAATACGGTTTTCATATGTTTTCCCAATCAATATAAGGGGAGTGTTCCCGTTTCCGTAATTGTAAAAAAATATTGAATGTGTTGTCTACTTCAGACGTGCTGATTCAAGTTAGCCTGGCTTTGAACCGGTATGATAAAAGCGGAGAACTCACCAAGCATGCTCAGCATTAAAGTTATGGGGGTGATATGATTTTGTTCGGTGAGATGTCGGCGCAGATCAGGCGTGTTCTGCAGAAGGACTAAAGCCAGTTCCGCCTCTTTTTCGTCGGGGACGAATAATCTGAAAAGAGGTGGACATGGGGCTTGTTTCTGGCGCCAGAGGTTGGAGCCTTATATCAGTAAATGTCCAGAGCCTGTCGGACCATCTCCCAGTTGTTAATGATCTTCTCGCTGGTGCGCAGTTCAACGAACATAAGATCATACGCAGCCGCGTTTCTCTCCGCGTTTGCCTTGATATGACGGTAAATGGGTGAAAACGTAAAGGCTTCGTTTAATTTCTGCATGGTGTCTTCCTGCCAGATTGAAGCCCAATCCCCGGTTTTGCGCTGCTCTGCAACGAGGGCGTTCACCCAGAATTTTGCGGATTCCATTGACGACACAATTCCGCTGCCTCCGGACACCTCAATAAATCCGGCAGAATCGCCCAGTAGCACAACCCCTTTCCTAGGGATGACATTTTCCAGAGGTCCGGTCATGGGAAGCATAGTTGCCTCCAGAATCTCGGGGGTTGCATCCCTTAGCATGTCGCTAAGCAGCGGGTAATGATTTGTCATCAATTGCCAGACACGCATCAGTTC
>JAOZRE010000365.1 GCA_029940215.1 bacterium
TGATGAACGCAAATCTCAATTTCGGGATATTTCTTCTGGATAAAATTGATATACTGAAGCGTGATACTTAAATCCCCCTTGGGACTGCCGTTTAAAACCGTAATTTTCATCAGGATCTCCTCAATGTTCAATGGTGTGGATTTTTTATCGTAGATAGAAGACGGTTACGGATCCTTTTCACTTGTCATACTTGAAAGAAAGCGTTGATGCCACTCTTTTAAAAAAGAGTGGTAGTCGATGCCAAACTCCAATGTTTTCATCATAAAAGCATCAACATTGTGGTCCTGCAATCCTTCCTTCATTGATGTTAATTTTTCCACTCTTTCTGCCAGCCTGCTGACATACTCTCCGATCTGATGTTTCCGTTTCTCCTCGGGTAGCTCGGAAAAGAAAAATATCTTCAGCAGGAATTCCTCCTTTACCTTCTGAATCCCTGCCCCATTTTCAAGCCACTCAGAAAATGCCTGCCTGCCCTCCGGGGTGATGGTGTAGGTATTCTTAACTCGACCATTTTCAACACTCTGCTCAAAGTCTACCAGACCATTTTTTTCGAGTTTTCGAAAAGCTGGATAGATACTTCCCAGGCTCGTGTTAAAGAAGAAAGACGTGCTGCCCTCCATCAACTTCTTCACCTCATAACCCGTCTTCCTGCCGTTCATTAAAAAACCTAACAAAATCTTATCCTGCATTTGACACTCCATTTTGGTATGTATCAAAACGATACATAGGATGCTATTCAACCCATTTTTTTCTGTCAATGACAAAATCATGATTTGTTTTGGCTTGTTGAGAGGAGTTCTTACTCAAACGGGGAAACGGGATCAGGCTTGCGTAACTGTATAAATAGTTTTCTTCAGCTTCACCGTTTCATTTTGAAGCATTTTATCATTATTGATGTGGTCTGGTAAAAAAGGACACAAATTTTACAGTTTAACTTCGTGTCCATTATTACTGGACCATATCAAACCGCCCTGACAATACCTGCTTGACAAAACGGATAAATAAATCTAAGTGAAAAGTGCCAAGTAGAACCTAACATAATTGTAAAGTTGCCCGCAGTATCAATTAACAGCAATATCCCGGGACAGGTTATTCAACTTATCGGCAATTGAAGATGACTCCGGGTCAAACGACAAGTGGAGTGGCGTCTGTTAAACGTCTCACTCAAAGGAGCAAACCCTATCACAGATGGAGAGTTCATGGGCGGAAACAATATCATCAGCAAGAACAGGCCGCAAGGCGCCCCTACGGAAATAGACGGGTACAAGGTGCCCTATTTTTCAATTCTTGACAATGCTTCGGACAATTACCCGAACAATACCTATACCATATTCCAGGGCGCTGAAAAGAGCTTCCGTCAGGTCAGGGAGACAGCAGACAGGGTTGCTGGATTCCTGACATCGAAAGGAATTAAAAAAGGGGACCGCGTAGCACTGTTCCTGCCCAACATCCCCCAGTTCCCAGAGGTGTATTTCGGTATCATGAAAGCAGGGGCGGTTTGCGTAAACTGCAACCCTCTTTACACGGCTGACGAACTCAATTTTCAGCTCAAGGATAGTGGTGCCCGGATGGTGTTTTGCATGGATCACCCGGAATTCTACCCAACAGCTCTCAAGGCCATATCGGACACCGCTGTTGAAACGCTCGTGATCTGCAATATCAAGTCTTACCTCCCAAAAATAAAGGGCTTTCTCGGCGGTCTGCTGGGCAAGATTCCAAAGGCCGCCGGGCACGAAGCGGGTCACCTCTTCTTCGATGATGTGATAAAATCAGCGACGCCACTGGCATCAAATCCCGAGATCGATGCCGGGGAAGATCTGGCTATGATACTCTACACCAGCGGTACCACCGGCAAGCCTAAGGGCGCCTGCCTGACCCATGCCAACCTGGTGTTCGGCATTCGCGCCCTGGATGAGTGGTGCCTGCTTGATCACAAAGATGGTAAGGCGCCGGAGCAACTCCGGCGGAACGGCGCCCATTGTTTTCTGGGCGTACTGCCCTGGTACCATATTTTCGGGCTCTGGATCAGCATGTCCTGGTCCTGCCTGACCGGCAACCGGTTGGTTTGTATTCCTGATCCGCGGGCTGGTAACCCACCGTTGGCCGATGCCATCCAGGCAATCCAGGATTACAAGGTGACCATCACGCCCGCTGTTCCAACCATCTTTACCGGCATCACTAACCATCCACTGACGGATACCCTGGACTTCAGTTCCCTCATCGCTTGCGCCTCGGGTGCAGCCCCATTACCCAAGGAGACCGTCGCGCGGTTTGAGGAAAAAACCGGTGCGGTTGTGTTCGAGGGATACGGGCTGAGCGAGTTTCTTCCCATCAGCATTAATCCAACCACTAGGGAGGATCGCAGGATCGGATCTGTTGGTTATCCGGCCATCGGAATCGACGTCAAAATTCTGGACATCGACACCGGAACTCAGGAATTGCTCTGGGGTGAGGAGGGCGAGATTGCAGCAACTGGTCCCGGTCAGATGAAGGAGTACTGGAACCGGCCCGATGCCAACAAAACCGATTTCCGTATCCTGGATGGCGTTCGCTACTTCCTGACCGGCGATATCGGCCACTTCGATAAAGAAGGGTACTTGCGCATCACCGACAGAAAAAAGGATATGATCCTGGTGGGCGGCTTTAACGTTTACCCGGCGGAGATCGAAGACTTCCTGGTATCGCATCCCAAAGTATCCCTGGCTGCAGTGGTGGGCGTGTCGGACGGTAAAGGTGGCGAAAAAGTCAAGGCTTTTATCCAGGTCACCCCCGGGGAAATAGTCACTGAGCAGGAAATCCGAGACTACTGCGAAAAAGCTCTGACCGGTTACAAACGCCCGAAGGAGATCGAATTCCGTGAGGAACTCCCCACTTCCATCGTCGGCAAGATCATCCGCCGGAAGCTCAAGGAATAACTGAAGTTGTTTATACAGGAAGAAGGTGGCACGCAGAGGGCTGTTTCAGCCCTCTCTTGATGTGATTTGACGCAAGACTGACTAATGCCGTCTCGTTGTTTTCACGAATCGCATGTCACAAACACCGTCGCCACTGGCAAGGGTCCGGGTCCGCACGAATCGAAGTCCTTTCACACCTGCAAACTGAATGTAATCCCCTTCACAGGCAATAAGTGAGATTTCCGGATTTGCCATGTCCCGAAACCAGTCCGTCAGACCACATCGCGTGTAATCAACAGCAATATAGACGTCTGAAGCGGGAATTGATGATGCCCAACCGTATTTTTCAACCGTGTCGTGCCGGAATCCCAGCAGAAACAACTTCCTGACCAGGCTGGAATTGGCAACGGTTTTGAAAATAAAACCAAGCATGAACGGCGGGTTCTCAAATTTTCTCCGGGTTTTATAACGGGTAATCTGTCTCAGCTTCTCCAGCGCTTCCGACTGCCCGAATTGAAACTCGCCTCTCAGAGCGCGATAGTTGGACAGCATCCAGGGACCGCTACCGGAGAAGTTGCGTTTGTTGTTCATACCCTTCAAGTCCGGAATCTCAGATGCAAAGCCGCCGAACTCGGTCAGAGCCGCCCTGCAAAACCTTTTGTAATTGTCAACGCCAAGCAGGTCACTGATGACGGGCTTGCAGGTTTTCTGGAACCGGATATTCTCTTTTTTATGATCGGCAACTGCGCTCTTATTTACCGTACTGCCGCTCGCTGAAGATCACGAGACAACCATCACGGAAGCCAGGGATATTCTGCCCATATTTGCCATAAACATCCTTCTGTTCATTTTATTCCATCGGTTTTGGCAGCGCATCGCGCAAGCAGGCGCGACGTCTCCTCAATGAATTGCTTGTCCAACTCCGCTAGAGAGTCAGTCCTTTTTAATGTCTTCTTGAACTGCGTTCGATACCGCAGCCAGTAATGGATAGACCCCATGGTCATACTCAGCAGCGTTGACGGATTGAAGTCATTTTCCAGAAACCCCTCCACCTGACCCGCGACAATCAAGTCCGCCCATTTTCGAGTGATCTCGGCTTCATTGTCTATCACATCCGATTTCCCCTCCAGGTACGACCATAATGATATTCGATGGAAGCGACGATTCTTTTTGAAAAAGCCGAATGCCGATTTGAAAAAATGAAATACCATGCCCTCCATGCTCTCCGCCGGCGGATCCGTATCCCCATCCGTCTCATAAATCAAACCGTACCGGCTTGCAATTCGCTCTCGTACCAACTGGTACAGGCCGTCCTTTGTCCTGAAATGGTGCAGGATCAATCCGTCCGATATGCCTGACAGCTTCGAAATCTTACCGATGGAGGTACCCGCAAAACCACTTTCCGAAAATAACCGCTCCGCTGCATCCAGTATCTTCTTGCGGGTTGCTGCGCCATCCCTTATTCTTGCCGTTTTCATACCCCTCCATTATTTACTTACTTAGAGAACAGTAAGTTAAAAATGGAGGGGTATGATTTGCTTTGTCAAGTCAAAACAGGAAACGGCACCGATAACCTATTTGTAGAATGAAAAAGAATAAAAAGGGGACAGTCCTCTTTTTATCAACCGTTGAGAAAAACTGGCTGGCAAAATTCAGTAGCTGCTCCTGTGATTCATCCTGGGTCAGGTCGTACATATCAGATGAAAAAAAATCCACAAATTTCATTCCCAGGTCATCACAGGAAGCCTGCATAA
>JAOZRE010000061.1 GCA_029940215.1 bacterium
CTTACAATATCGGATTTGCCATCGCTGCCGGTACAACCGACACGCAGCGGAATATCATGGGCCAGTTCGGCCTTCAACTGCCCAGGGCATATTAGAAAAGGAGGTCACCCATGGATTATTCAATTGGAAAAGAACAGGAGATGTTGAGAAAGTCTGCCCGGGAATTCTTTGAAAAGGAGTGTCCCAAGGACAAGGTTCGGGAATTGAAAACCGATCCCAAGGCTTACGATTCGAAAATGTGGAAAAAAATGGTCAAACTGGGTTTCCAGGGGCTGGTTATTCCTGAGGAGTTCGGCGGGATGGACGGAGATTTTGTAGAGCTGACCCTTTTCATGGAGGAGGTCGGCCACAACATCGTACCCATGCCCTATTATTCAACGGTTGTCTTGTGTGCCCTGCCGCTGATAAGATATGGCCGTGATGCACAAAAAGAGGCGTATCTACCTGGAATTGCAGAAAAGGGAGATATCTGGACCCTGGCACAGACCGAAGCGAAAGCCACAAACGATGCCTCGGAGATTCAACTGTCCGCCAAAGCCGATGGCGACCAGTTTATCCTGAACGGAACCAAGCTTTTTGTTCCCTATGCGCATGCTGCCAAAATGATGCTGGTAGCGGCCCGCACAACTGAGGGTGAGAATCCCCAGGAGGGCATTACCCTGTTTGTCGTCGATCCAAAAAGTGATGGAATCAGCATCGAAACGATTCCCACCGTGGCAAAGGATGGGCGGTGCGAGGTGGTGTTTGACAATGTGAAAGTTGCCCAGGCGGATATTCTGGGAGCATTTGATGAAGGTTGGGACATCCTGGACGACATCCAGCAGAAGGGAGCCCTGCTCAAAGCGGCAGAGATGTCCGGCGGTGCACAGGCGGCCTTTGAGATCGTCCTGGACTACTGCAAGGAGCGAAAACAGTTTGACAAACCCATCGGGCAGTATCAGGGGGTTCAATTCCGACTTGTGGACATGAAAACAGCCCTGGACGGTCTCAAGTACATCGTTTGGAAAGCCGCCTGGCATATGGCAGATGGGGTACCATCCCGGCTGTTGAACTCTGCTGCCAAGGCTAAGGCCAATGAGGTTTATGACAATATCGGCCACTACGGCATTTACCTCCACGGCGCCATCGGCTGGACCGAGGAGATGGACATAGGATTGTATCACCTGCGAACGAGAAGCATGACGTTTGATTGCGGTGGAACCGACCTGCATCTGGAGAATATCGCCTGTGAACTGGAAAACAGCGTTCCGGATTTTCTAAAGATGTGGGGTTCTGCGTCGTAGGATTTTTTTGCCTGGAAGTACCGGATGCGAATAACCGGACAGCCAGGATTTCACAAGAGGATCGGCCACCTGGAAAATGTACTGATACAGGGGCCGATCATTCTGATTAATGCATCTGTGAAGACCAAAGGAGCTTCAATATGATTGGAATATGTTCATACAGTGGGTATATCCCACGCTACCGGCTGAACCGAGGCGTGATATACGGAGCCATGGGCTGGATGAATCCGGCAACCATTGCCCTTGCCAGAGGCGAAAAAGCGGTGGCGAATTTCGATGAAGACAGTATCACACTGGGTGTAGCAGCCGGCAACCTGGCGCTGCAGAATGTGGATCGATCCTCGGTGGAAAGTGTCTACTTTGCCTCCACCACCCTGCCCTACAAGGAGCGGCTCAATGCTGCCATCATGGTTCCAGCATTGGGACTGAAAGACCAGGTACGTGCAGCCGATTTTACCGCCTCCCTTAAATGTGGAACCACAGCCCTGCTGACAGCCCTGGACGGTGTCAAGGAAGGCAATTCCGCAAAAACCCTTGTGACGGCAGCCGACTGTCGCCTCGGGAAACCGGGTTCTCCCCAGGAGATGCTTTTCGGTGATGCGTCTGCCGCTGTTGTGGTGGGTAGTGAGAATGTCGTCGCTGAATACAAGGGGTCCTATTCTGTTACCTATGATTTCGGCGACCATTTCAGAGGTGTCAATTCCAAGTATGATAATCAGTGGGAAGATCGCTGGATAAGGGATCTGGGTTTTGACCAGTTTATTCCCGAAGCTGTGAACGGTCTTCTGGAAAAAACAGGGATGCAGATCGGCGATTTTTCAAAAGTGATCTATCCATGCATCTATGCCGCTGCTCGCAGAGGCATTGCCAAAAAACTCGGCATGATACCGGAGATGGACCAGGACAATATGCAGTTAGAGGTTGGTGAGACGGGAACACCCCACTCACTGATCATGCTGGCCAAAGCCCTTGAAGACGCGAAGCCTGGTGACAAGCTGATGGTGGTCAGTTTCGGTAGCGGTTGTGATGCTATCTGCTTCGAGGTTACAGACAATATCACCAAAATCCCGGCAACCCTGTCCGCAACGTTGGCGAGCAAGGCTGACCTGGATAATTATAATAAAATGCTGGTGTGGCGGGATATTATGCCGGCCGACTTCGGAAAGCGGAAAGAGGTGGATCACTGGACTCGATACTCGGCCATGTGGCGTAACCGTATGCTGGTGCTAGGATTGGTAGGTGGAAAGTGCTCCAAATGTGGAACCGCCCAGATCCCGGCTGCAGATATCTGTGTCAATCCGGATTGTGGCGCTGTCAACACCATGGAACCATACCCTTATGCCGATAAAAAAGGTAAAATCTCCAGCTTTACCGGCGACAACTTGGCAGCTTCGGTTGATCCCCCTGCGATTTATGGCCAGGTCGATTTTGAAGGAGGCGGCAAATTCATGTTTGATTTCACCGACTGTAAACTGGATGAAGTGGCCACCGAAATGACGGTCACCATGAGTTTCAGGCGAAAATACTATGATGAAAAACGGGACATCTCCGGATATTTCTGGAAAGCGGTTCCTGCAAAGGAGGATAACTAATGGCAAGTGGAATTAGAGATAAGGTCGCCATCTTGGGAATGGGATGCACCCGCTTTGGCGAGCGCTGGGAATCCAGTGCCCAGAACCTGATGGTTGAGGCATTCCAGGAGTGTCTGGCAGATGCCGGCATCGAGAAAAAAGAGATCCAGGCAGCATACCTCGGTACCCATTTTGACGAGGTAAACGTCTCCAAGGCGGCGACCCCGCTGTCGCTGACGCTGCGGCTGCCATTTATCCCGGTAACCCGGGTTGAAAATTTTTGTGCAACTGCTACGGAAGCCTTTCGGGCCGCCTGCTACTCCGTAGCATCAGGTGCCTATGACATTGTTCTGGCCCTGGGTGTGGAAAAACTCAAGGATACCGGATACGGCGGTCTGCCCGATATCAACAGTGTTGATTCGTACATGGTTGGCTCCAATACAACAGCACCCGGTGGATTTGCTCAACTGGCGACGGCATACAGCCGGGTCTGGGGACTGCCTATGGACAAGATCAAGGACGCTATTGCCCACGTATCGGCCAAAAGTCATGCCAACGGCGTACTCAACCCAAAGGCTCACCTGCGTAAGGCCATCTCAGAAGAGCAGATCAAGGCCGCGCCTATGATCGCGTATCCCCTGGGACTGTTTGACTGCTGTGGTGTCAGTGACGGTGCTGCCTGCGCCATTGTTACCACACCTGAGATCGCCAAGAGCCTGAAGCCAAACCAGGACCTGATCAAAGTCAAGGCCATCCAGGTTATTGGCAGTTCCGGTGAGGAAGCGGGATACAACACCTGGGATGGTGCCCATTTCGCCACTGCCCGTGTCTGTTCGGCCAAGGTGTATGAAGAGGCGGGTATCAAGGATCCACGGACTGAAATCTCCATGTCGGAAGTTCACGACTGCTTTTCCATTACGGAATTTGTCACCATGGAAGATCTGGGTCTTTCTCCAAAGGGCGGGGCTTACGACGATATCATGGGCGGCCGGTTTGACCTGAATGGAGAGTCCCCCTGCCAGGTGGATGGCGGGTTGAAGTGCTTCGGTCACCCCATCGGGGCTTCCGGTTTGCGGATGATCTATGCCATGTACGAACAGCTGCTGGAGCGGGTTCCGGAAGAACGGCAGGTTAAAAATGCCCGCATGGGTCTGACACACAACCTGGGCGGCCTGCCCTCCTGGAACGTGTGTGCAGTCTCGGTGGTTGGACGGGATTAACTGCCTGAATTCGAATATAAAACAACCGGTAGGAATTTATTTCCTGTCGGTTGTTGAACATCGTATGCCTTTCATAATCATAATCACTAAAGCATGCAGCAGAGAAACAAGGGTAAGATTATTGAGTACGATTAAGATTAAGAGATTTCAATTTACTCATCTCTGTGGCCTCTGTGTCCGCGTGGTGAATGATTTAGCTACATATCAGCAGGAGCAACGCTTTGAAAACTGAAGATTTCAAGGACATTACCTATGTCAAGGATGAACAGGGCATCGTGACCCTGACCTTTAGCACCCCAAAACGGAAAAATGCCCTCAGTCCTTACTCCTTCCTGGAGATATTCTGGGCGGTTGATCATTTTGAGAAGGATGACGGGGCCTATGTCATGATCATGACCGGGGCTAAGGATCCGGAATCGTACGATCCGCTCAAGGAGGCCTACAGCAGCGGCGGATATTTCAACCCGGACGCCATGGCCGGAATATCTGATGAGATCATGCAGCAGATCGATATGAAGGATATTGCCCAGAAAAAGGTGACGGTTAAGCTGTTCAACTGCAACAAGCCGATTATTGCAGCCATAAACGGACTGTGTATTGGCGGTGCTTTTACCATGTCTTTGGCTGGTTGCGACCTGATCTACATGTCGGAACATGCCTGGATTCAAATGCCCTTTGCCAAGTTGGGTATCGTGGCCGAGCTGGCTTCATCTTTCATGTTACCCCGCCTGATGGGGTTTCAAAAGGCCAAGGAGATTATCTATTTTGCCAAGAAGCTAACGGCTCAGGAGTGTTTTGAACTGAACATCGCCAATGCCGTGTTGCCCCATGAAGAACTGATGGATCACGTGATGGAGCAGGCGAAACAGCTTATCCCGCCGGGAGGTGCCAACTACGCCATCCAGCAGATGAAACGTGTTTTTAATCAGCCATATAAATACGCTGTGGAGCAGGCGCTGGACTTGGAAAATGAAGGACTGAATAACTGCTGGACTTCAGCCGATTTCGCAGAAGCGCTTACCGCCCGGTTTGAAAAACGGGCACCGGTCTACACCGGGAAATAGGATGTAAACGGTGGAAACACCAACCCCGGGATCCTTAAAAAGAAGCAGGCGAACTCGCTTCGCCTGCTTCTTTTTAACGTGCAAAGGAACCTGCAATTTAAAAAAGCAACTTATGATACCAGCCATCGCTACCATGGACGGCATTAAGAAAAAGAGACTGGCTTATTCGATTAGGTTGTAGGCCTTCATCTCCTTGACCAGGGTTGAGAGCATCACCTTGACAATGACGATGGTTGGGATGGCGAAGAGCATGCCGGCAAAGCCGAGGATGACCGATCCTCCCATCACCCCGATGATGACTACCAGCGGATGCAGGCTGACAGCACTTCCCAGTACGATGGGCTGGAAAACGGTATTATCAAGGACCTGGACGATAGCCACGGTAATCAACACCCAGAGGATGATGTTATCCGGGTCGATAAACGGCAGAACAGGTTGCATGTTCTCAGCGATTAATGCGTAGGACATACCCACTACCAGCCCGATGGCCGGGCCGAGAAAGGGGATGGCGTTCGCCAGTCCTGCGATAATCCCTATTAATAATGCCCACTGTAGTTCGATGCCGATCAGGAACAGGCAGGTCATGAAGCTGAATCCTACCAGTGAACACTCTATCAGGGTTCCCCTTAAGTACTTTCCGATGGCGTCATCCACATTGTCGATGATGGTCAGGACCATCTCAAAATAACGATTGGGAACCAGCATGATCAGGTTCCGCTTGATCTCCCCGTTATCTATCAGCAGAAAAATGAAGACAAAGGGCGCCACCAGCCAGATGGATACGATATCGGTGACCTTGGAGATCATGCTGTTACTCTCGTCAGCAGTTGCTGCTTTTGACTTTTTCGTCTGAGGCTTTGACACGGCCGCTTTCTGTTCCTTAGCCTTGAGTCGCTGCTGCCGGGCCAGGTTGACCTGGTGGTATTGAAAGTAACGCTGCAGGTTCGGGTCTTTCTTATTGGCTAGGTGGTGACCCATGAGATGCCTCCGCTCATCCACGCTGAGAGACAGGATATCGACAAAATCGTTAAAGATAGGATCAATCTCCTTCGTAACGGCCTGGGTGATAAAATTTTTCTCCCCTCCGACGATTTCGCTGTATTTTTCATGAATCTTGTACTGGATTCGCACCCGCAGCAATATTTTACCGGTTTCGTCGGGTATGATGTGCTTGATGCGATCGGTAACCAGCATGATACCGAGCACGAAAGCCCCCAGTAGAATCAACAGCGCCAAAGCGTCTGGAATACCTTTTTTTTTGAGCTTCCTGAGCAGCGGCAGACAGGCATAGGCCAGGAGGGCCCCCACTATCGCTGGAATAATCATGGTACGCATGGCCCAGATGATGGCGATCAACACAACCAGTGATAACGAAACGATCACCCGGTAAAAGAGGTTCGATCGCTTCTTTCTTTCCGTTACGGGATCCATATCTATTTTTTATATAACTGTTCGTTAGTCGCTTTCAGCCGCTGACCTATGATCAGAGCCAGTTTGCGCATAATTTTACTACCGATGGACGGATAGGTTGTGAGGAGTTTATTCAGCTCCGATCTGAAAAATGCCAGTGCCTCGGTCGGTTCGCTGACCTTGGCTGAGGCTGAGCGCGGAGAGTTGTCCAGTAGCGCCAGCTCCCCTACAAAAGTACCGGCTTTCAGGGTAGCAAGGTGGATTTCGCGGTTTTCGCTATCTGGAAGAACGATATTGACCACACCCCGTTTGATAATGAACATGGCCGCTCCCGGCTGATCTTTCTGGAAAATATACTCTCCCGGCTGATATGTTCGGCTGTGAACCAGCGTGGATATGGTTTTCAGCTCCCGTTTTGTCAGATGATCAAACAGCGGAATCTGCTTCAGAATATCGTGGGTTTTAAGGCCCTTCTCCTGCTGATTATCCTTGAAAATATAGCCCCAGAAGGCGTCAATGGAAAAGGGAAGGCGTCGGCCTCCTTTTTCATCAGAAGTCAGGTAGTCCGACAGGTTGTCCATTTCGATCTGCTCATTGGGATGCACAAAGCCATCAGCCAGAACCACCTTATTGACCATGGACAACATTTCTTCCTTGGAGGCCTCGTAGTTGATTTCGGGAAATACCCGGCAGATTTCCTTGATGTTAGCACTGAAATCGCTGTAGTTGAACTTCCCCAGGTGAGGTTCTGTTTCAAAAATCAGCTGCTCCACGAAGGGACGGTGATACCCCCATTCCTCTGACAACAATGAAATAATCAACTCCCGCTCATCCTCGCAGAATTCACCGTCGGCATAGGCAATCTTCAGGCAGGGATAGATCAGCAGTTCCAGCAGTTCCCAGGCCATCAGCCCCAGCAAACTGTCGGTCTTGACCGGGCTGCTGTTGGAATGATTCTGGAGATCAGCTATGATGGCTGCGATATCCATTCCTTCGCTGCTCAGTAGTTTTAAACTGCCCGGGGTCCAACCTGTGGTCTGCACAGCTACCATGACGGCGAACGAGAGTTGCCCGAGGCCGTTCATGACTGAGAAGATCTCGCTCATGGTAAGTTTTCCTTCCACTGCATCTTTAGGTAAGCCGGTCTGAACAACCTCTGCCAGGTCTCCGTGGTTCATGAATATCGAGAAGGTGTTTTTGTCGATATGTAAACGTTCGCGAAATTTCTCATGATTCAGAAAAATGAATTCGTTTTTAACGATCTTGTCCACGGTTTTCTCTGTCTTCATCTGATATCCTGAAAATGACGTTGTTTGACGTTTTAGTATCCTGTCCTGATAATTCTATAACACAAGCTATATGATATTAAAAAGCTTTTTGTCCAATTATTTATTCAGCGGGAACAAAGAGATATGTGAGATGCTGCAAAAATAAACCCTGTGCCCAAAGCTGTTTCCCATGACATTGAACTGTTTCCGACCTCTTTGTTCTACACCCTGATGGTATTCAGCTCCTCCATGATGCCCTCCAGCTTCTCCTGATGCTCAGGGTCAATCATTAATACAGAGATAGGGCGGTTTGAAAGCAGTCCGGTTCCACTCTCATCCAGCAGACTCAAAAGGACGTCGGTCAGGTTGCCGCTCATGCCAGCTGCATCTATATGTTCGATGTATTGCCGAAACAGGTTGTTCACATTGACGGTCAGTGGTGACATGTCGGCAATTCCGGACTCGCTGCACTTGCGCTCTGATACGAACGCCCGACACTCAAAAGGTCTGAGGGAATAGATGGAACACCGTCCATCATCCAAAAGGGAACAACCTCCCCAATCCGGGTTGAGTTGTTCCTCGGGCAGTTCCCTGCCGTCTGCGCATCGGTCGGCCATCTCATTAACTGTAATCGCAGGGTGAAACCGTTTGCCATTTTTTGACTGTTTCAGCTGTTCCAGAAGTCCTTCCTGCTCTTCAGAGCTGAGGTTTTGAATAATATTCATTCCCTCCAGTGTGGTGATGGTCACGTTTCGCGTGCAGCAATCGGCACATCGTTCCTTACACGCCAGGTTGAGTTCTGCTGTGAATGTTTCGTGAATCCGGTACATCTCCCTCAAAATAGCCTGTTTCTGACCGTTGTCCATTATCTCCTCTATTCATCCGTTTGGGTTCCCGTTTCCTTTCTCTAAGTTCATTTTTTTTCATTGGATCTGTCAAGTGACCGAATCACACTCGCTGGTCCCTTCTGGTCGGAACGGTCAAAAGTCGAAAAACCCGGGTGATATTTCCTGAATCGTCTGTCAATATTGAATCCTGCCGGTTTTTCTCAATTCGAATCCGGTTTTCTCAGAAAATTTCAGGTTTGTCAAACACCGGAAAGCCCGTAATTTATGGGCGTGCCCGCCGGAAAAGTAAATCAGGGGTGAAAATACTATAGATGTAAAGTACTTATAAACAATAGGATAGAGAAAAAAAACGCTGTAGGTTCTTTTATGTTGACAATGTAGCTGGTTTTTTTTAGTGTGCAAATCACTCGCGTGGATCCTTGAAAAATCGGCTTTCCATCAGCTGAAACCAGCTGATCACAGCTTTGAAAGGGTGTCGTGGGAGATAAACATGTGTTCATTCTTTCAGGATTTACAGAGGCTTAAAGGAAATCTGGTTTTCTGCTTTCTTTTTACGCGTGGTTTCTGTAACCATTGATTGATAGACCTTTGATAACTGAAAACCAGAATTCAACCTTGGAAAAAATGGACCGGACAAAACGCATTGAGGAGCTTTTGCAACACTACTCCGAAGAACAGATCTTAAGAGCCATCGTCAACTCATACAAATCCATCATTGACGAGAAGGATGTCGCACCCAAAAACAGCGCAATGGTTAAGGATCTGAGAGACCCCCCAACCATGCAGAAGGTACGACCGGTTATGAAAACGGGCGAGCCAACGGTCACGTCAGATCACCCACCCTGTGGCGCTTGTGGTGGCACATTCTTTTTACGCACCGGAACCTGTCATGTTTGTCAGACATGCGGAACCAGCCAGGGTTGTAGTTAGGTTCTCCTGATTGAACAGAAGAGCAACTTCCATTCGGTAGTGATTAATAAACAGATAAGGTAACTATGAGCAGCATAAGCGCATCAGATCTGCGCATTATCATTAAGGGTGCCATTCACATGGCGCAGCAAGATAATAAGGTTGTGTCAGCGGAAGAGGGGCTGATCCGCAACATTATCAAAGCAGGGAACATCGATTCCGATGAATTTTCCGACCTTAATGCCCCCTTGGAAGATGACATTTCAGAGCTGTCGCAGCAACTCTCCGACGACCGCGCCAAAAAAGTTTTCCTGTTAACGCTTTTTTCAGTCGCCTACTCTGATAAGGACTTTGATGAGTCGGAGCAGGAGCTGCTGGATGCCCTTTCGCTAAAACTGGGCGTTGGGAAAATCAAGATGGATGGGCATACCATGGAAGCCTGCGAAAAAGAGGTAATCAAACTGATCGCCGGCTGATCCTTGCACTCGCGCGAACTGATCGCGGCATGAAGTGTAATGCCGCTTGCCTTAGTGACACCCCTCACTTTTTAATTTTGCTTGAAGATAGTGTTCCCCTGCTTGATAGGAACTTCTAACCAACGGTCCGCTGGCAACATACTCAAACCCCATCTCCAACCCCTTCTGCTCGTACCATTTGAACTTATCGGGATGAATATACTCCACAACCTCAAGTTTCGTCTTATCCGGCTGCAGGTACTGGCCAAGAGTGCAGAAATTGGCGCCTGTTCTTCGAATGTCTGACATGGACGCCAGGATCTCATTATCTGTTTCACCAAATCCGACCATCAGTGACGACTTCGTATAAAGAGATGGTTTGAGGGACTTCAACAGGCGAAGTACCTCCAGTGACTGGTTGTAGGAGGCTCTGGCATCACGGACCTTTGCCGTCAGTCTGCGGACGCACTCTACGTTGTGTCCGACGACATCCGCTCGACTCCTCACTATCTGACCAATCAGGTCCGGATTTCCCTGAAAGTCCGGGACCAGTGCTTCAACCAGGATATCCGGGACCGATTCTTTGATGGTGTCGATACACCGGCAGATATGCTCAGCTCCCTGGTCTTCCAGATCATCCCGGTCGACAGTGGTCAGCACCACATATTTCAGATTTAACGCTTTGATGGTCCTGGCCAGGTTTTCAGGCTCCTTGTCGTCAAGTGCTGGTGGGCGCTTTGCTGTTTTGACAGAGCAGAACCGACACCCCCTGGTGCAGGTGTCCCCCATCAACATAAAGGTCGCCGTACCGGCATTCCAGCATTCTCCCATATTCGGACAGCGCGCTTCTTCGCAGACGGTTGTAAGGTGGGTGTGGAGGTGTTTTTGCTGCGTGACAATGGGATTGCCGCCTGACGGCAGTTTGGCTCGAAGCCAGCTGGGCTTTCGCTGATGTGGTTGCATGATCGGTTTTTGGTTGTCGGATGCTTTGGGCCTGGAAAGATATTAGTTGTTTGTATTATATATTTTTTGATGTTTGCTGTCTAGAAGCGGTGTTGGGTGCAGACAACCCCCCGATTTGTTGTTAAAATGGTGAAAACCGGCTGTTTACACTTAGCATAAATCCAAAAAATGAAAACCATCCATCTCCCACAGATTCATGTTCTGCCCTACCAGGTTCAGTCAGCGGAAATTAATATGGCAACCGACCGCTACCTACTGGGACTGCCAGGAACCTTCCTGAGGTATTACGGCTGGGATCGCCCTACCCTGTCATTTGGCAGAATGACCAGAAAGGTGGATGACATTGATCTGGAATACTGCCGGAATCATGGGATTCACTTTGTCAAACGGATATCCGGTGGAAAAACCGTTCTCCATCATCATGAGCTGACTTACTCGTTTGTTTCAGATACAGCACTGTTTCCGGACTCGGTTGTTGATACCTATCGCATCATCAGCCAGATTCTACTGAACAGCTTTCAGCACTTTGGTCTTGCCACGGAGATGAGTGCTGATAAGACAGATGATGCAGACTCCTCCATCTGCTTCAGGGAAGCTTCTGCTTTCGAATTGACGGTTAACACCAAAAAACTGGTGGGTAGCGCTCAGTACCGCAGACGAGATCGGTTTTTTCAACATGGGTCCATATTGCTGGATATTGACTGGCAAGCCTGGAAACGGATCTGGCGACTTCCGGATGATTCAACGGAATTGGAAGGCCGCATCACCTGTATCAATGGAGAATTGACTGACAGGCTGGCTATCACGGATCTGGCAAGGGTTATCACGGAAATGTTCGGCTCTTTCTTCAGGGCGAAAATGGTAGAGCCGGTCCTGACTCTGCAGGACCGTGGAGCAATCGCTGCTCTTAGCGAGAAGTATGTCTGGCAGAGCGTGTAACATGCTCGAATAGAGAATCAGAGACATGCTCTTTTCCTGGAATTACATCTTATAGGCCCCAACCTGTGCCAGAGCGATACTGCCCGGACTGATGGTTGTGGGGTCTGTCATGACGTTAATACAAGCCGTTTTCCCGGAGGCAAATGCCTCTTCGATGGCCGGGCGAATGTCCTTGGGGTCTTCCACGTAAAGGCCGAGGCCGCCCATGGATTCAACAAACTTGTGGTACTGGATGGTCCCCAGCATGGTCACTTCGTCAATGGCATGGCCGAGTTTCACCTCCTGACTGTGCCGGATCATGCCCCAGCCCAGGTCATTGGAAATAATGCTGACAATAGGCAGCCCCTTTGTGATTGCCCGTTCATATTCCATGAAATTGAAACCGACAGAGCCATCACCGGTGAGCATCATCACGCGTTTGTCAGGGTATAGGAATTTGGCAGTATTGGCGTATGGCATTCCGCCACCCAGACTGCCGTAAATACCGTAGTCCAGGTAGTGGCCGGCCTGCCGAATGGTTCGCGTCATGCCGATCCAGGTAGTGGTATCACAACCATCTGTTACGAGAATATCGTCGTCGCGATCCAGGTAGTTGTCGATCTCCTTCATGAGGCGCATGGGGTGGATGGGTTTGGCATCGCTTTCCCAGTTTTCTCTGCTCTGTTCCAGACTTTCTACTTCTCCAGCTTTCAACTCCTCATTCCAGCTGCTGAACTGCCGCTTCAATTTATTGCCGTTACCACGACTGTCAACGATTCGGTTCAACTCCATGATGAGGGCCTTGATATCGCTGTGTATCGGCAGATCAACCTGACGGTTACGCCCGATCTCTTCCGGTTGGATATCAACATGAACCAGCTTTGCAGCTGGGTTTATGGCTTCCCCAAACAGCGAAAAGAGGTTCATGCGGGTCCCTAGAAATACCACACAATCTGACAGGAAGTTGGCATGAGCAGCAGCTCCCGGACGGAGGGCCATGATACCGCCGTAACAGTTCGGATGAAGATCTGAAACGACGCCGCGGCCATTGGAAGCGGTAAACAGTGGGATTCCGGTTTTTTCAATCAGTTCGGTCAATGGAGCCCCGGCATCCGAATACCAGGCGCCGCTGCCGGCAACCAGAATCGGTTTTTCCGCCTTTTCCAGCATGTCGCATAACTCAGCTGCTTTTTCCAGATCCACACTTCGGGAGCCGACCCTGGTGATAGGGAACTTGACAGCATTGACATCCGGGGGGGCTGCATTCAGAACATCCACAGGAAGCTCAAGGTAAACCGGGCCTGGTCGTCCACTCATGGCTTCCCGAAACGCCATATCAATGAACTCGGGAACCCGTTCCGGTTTGTGGCAGACAAAGGCCTTTTTCACCATCGGTTCAATCACCGGAAGTTGCCGGATATCCTGGAGGTCCAGCTTTTCAATCATGTTCAGCCCAACACATCCGGAGATCAGCACCAGGGGGGTGCTGGCCATGGAGGCGCTGGCAATCGGAGTCAATGCATTGGTAAATCCAGGTCCGGCTGTTACCATCGCAACCCCAGGCTTTCTCTTGAAGCGGCCGTAGGCTTCTGCCATCCAGACCGCTGCCTGTTCATGGCGTGTATCAAAATATCGGATGTTTGTACCCTCCAGGTTAACGTAAATCGGGTTGAGATGCCCGCCGCTCAATGTAAAAATGGTGTCAACACCATGCTTGATTAACGCCTGGGCTGCTGCCTGGCCACCTGTTTTAATTTCCATGTGATCTCCTCTGCTTTTGTCAATATATGAATGGAGCACTGGATCGTCCCCGTTATCGAATACTATTCGATAGTTAAATAGTAATCTTGTTCCATCCATTTGTAAAGGATAATTTCGACAAGGTGTGAATCGGTTTAGTGTCAGCACGCGGGGAGGGTGCTGTTTGCATTTTACCTGAAATTCGTCAAGAATATAGGGAATTGAAAGTCTTTGGAGAAGTGGGTTGATTTTGAGCGGAGTGAAACAGAATTCAATCGGATGGTACAAGGGGTAAACGTGTTAGATGAGACCGGATTAGAAAGATTAGGGCATTCTTTATCGGGGCAGCTTTTTACGGACAGGAGTCATCAGCTGATATATGCGACGGATGGTTCAGCCTACCGCGAGATTCCGATGGGTGTTGTGGTTCCACGGGATATTGAAGATATTCGCCGTACGATTTTATTTGCGGGAGAAAACGGATTATCTGTTATTCCCCGAGGAGCGGGCACGTCTTTGGCGGGGCAGGTAGTGGGCCCCGGAATCGTGATCGACATATCGAAGCATTTTGGCGGGATTATCGAGTTAAATCGCGATGAGAGCTGGGTCCGTGTTCAGCCGGGGGTGATTCTGAACCAGTTAAACAGTTACCTCGAACCGCATGATCTCTTTTTCGCACCGGAAGCGGCCACCGCCAGTCGCTGTACCATGGGCGGTATGCTGGGAAATAATTCATGTGGTCTTCATTCAGTGATCTATGGCAGTACCCGTGAGCATCTCCTGTCGGTCAAGGCGATATTGAGTGATGGTTCCGAAGCGGAATTCAGCGCGCTCAGTCCTGACGCCCTTGAAGCGAAGTGCCGGGAGGAGAGTCTGGAAGGGCGTATTTACCGGCGGATTAACGAGATTCTATCCGATCCCGTGAACCGTCATGAGATTGAGACAGGTTATCCGGACCCCACCCTTCCTCGGCGAAACACCGGATACGCTCTGGATGTGATGCTGGAGAGTCAGCCTTATACCGACAATGACCAACCATTTAATCTTTGTAAACTGCTGGCTGGGTCCGAAGGCACTCTGGCGTTTATAACCGAGATCAAGTTGAACCTGATTCCCCTGCCGCCGAAGGAGAAGGGCATTCTCTGTGCCCATTTTGAAACCCTGGAGGAGGCATTGCAGGCAAACTTGATTGCCCTGAAATACCAGCCCGGGGCTGTTGAACTGATGGACGGAGAGATTGTCAAGCTGACCGAGGGAAACATTCTGCAGCGCAGGAATCGGTTTTTCATTGAGGGGTCGCCAGGCGCCATCCTGATGATTGAGTTTGCCCGGGAGAGCATGGATGAGATCCGTGAGTTGGCTGGAAAGGTTGAGGCCGATATGCGGGCGGCCGGTCTGGGCTACCACTATCCGCTGGTCTTCGGAGCAACGGACATCGCCCGGATGTGGGCGGTTCGAAAATCGGCGCTGGGTCTGCTGTCCAACATTCCCGGGGATGCCAAGCCAGTTTCGGTGATTGAGGACACAGCAGTTCATCCCCGCGTTCTACCGGACTATATCGCTGATTTCAAAACAATTCTGAATAAATACGGGCTTTTCTGTGTGTTTCACGCCCATGTCGGGTCGGGGGAGATTCATATTCGGCCGGTCCTGAATTTGAAAAAGGGTGCAGATGTGGAGCGGTTCAGAGAAATTGCAGAGGATACCGCCCGTCTGGTCAAGCAATACAACGGGTCCCTCAGTGGCGAACATGGTGATGGGCGATTGCGGGGCGAGTTCATCCCTGTGATTATTGGAGAGAAGAATTACCAGCTTCTGAAGTCAATCAAACAGGTATGGGACCCTGATGGTGTGTTTAATCCCGGTAAAATTGTGGATACCCCGCGGATGAATACCAGTCTGCGTTACGTCGCGGATAAGCCCACCCGGGAGATCGACTCCATTTTCGATTTTTCTGTGGTGCAGGGCCTGGTTCGTGCTATTGAAAAGTGTAATGGATCCGGTGACTGCAAGGCGATTGCCAGTACGGGAAAGGGGATGTGCCCCAGTTACCAGGCAAGCCTTGACGAATCCATGACCACCCGGGCCCGGGCCAACCTGTTGCGGGAGTTTCTGCACAACTCTGAAAAGATGAATCCCTTTAACCACCAGGAGTTGTATGAGATTCTGGACCAGTGTCTCTCCTGCAAGTCCTGTAAGTCCGAGTGTCCTTCCAATGTGGACATGGCCCGGATCAAGGCGGAGTTTCTGCAGCACTACCATGACGCTAATCCAGTGGGTCTTCGCAACCGACTGATTGTTAACATTACGCTTCTCTACCGTCTCGGCAGCCTTTTTCCAGCCGTTTTCAACTTCATCAATCGTAACTGGTTAACGGGGTCTCTGATTAGAACAATGACCGGTTTTGTCAAGGAACGGGAGTTGCCGAAGCTATATAAAGTGACATTGAGTCGCTGGGCCAGGAAAAACCTGGCGACCCTGAACCGGTCCAATGAGCATCCGCTGAAGCGGGTCTATCTGTTCAATGACGAATTTTCAAATTTTAACGATGTTGAAATTGGGATTAAGACCATTAAATTGCTTGTCAGGCTCAACTATGAGGTGATCCTGACCGATTTTATGGAGAGTGGACGGGCGCTGCTATCAAAGGGGTTTGTCAGAAAGGCCCAGGCCGTTGCCAACCGGAATGTGAGTCAGCTGAAAGACAGGGTTACCGAAACAAGACCACTCCTGGGCCTCGATCCGTCCACCATTCTTGGGTTTCGGGACGAGTTTCCGGACCTTGTGGAGGCGTCTCTGAAAGGAGCGGCGCAGTCGCTGGCAGCTCATTCGTTCATGGTGGACGAATTTCTGGCAACTGAAATGTCGAACGGCAATATTCAACCCTCGTCATTTACCCGGGAGACATGTCAGATCCGGTTCCACGGTCACTGTCACCAGAAGTCGCTGGCGTCCACTGACTGTACCGCTGCGATTCTCTCCTTTCCAGAGAATTATACGGCTGAAGAGATTGACGCCGGATGTTGTGGCATGGCAGGCTCTTTCGGGTTTGAAAAGGAGCACTATGAGCTCTCTCTGAAAATTGGGGAGCTAAAACTGCTGCCTGCGGTCCGGGAGACTGCTCCGGAGATTTTTATTTCAGCGACCGGAGCCTCCTGCCGGCAACAAATACGCGATAATACCAAAAGGGAGGT
>JAOZRE010000062.1 GCA_029940215.1 bacterium
AAACGCATCAATCCGTCCGTGGAGCTCCGGAAGCCATCCCTGGCTTCCAAGGTTCCCGAAAAACCATACCTTTGCGGCTTTGTTAAATTTTTGCTGAATAGATACTCATAAACATAGCTATTCAGAGAGAACTTATTACCGAATAGCTAAAAGACAACTCATTTTTGGAGATTGACAATGGCCAAGGATCTATATTTTACCAAGGAGCATGAACAGGTACGACGGGCGGTTCGGGATTTTGTTAAAAAAGAGATCAACCCTTATGTCGATGAGTGGGAAGAGAGCGGTACACCTCCCCTGCATGATATTTTCAAAAAACTGGGTGATCTTGGCTTTTTGGGAATTCGTTATGATCCAAAATATGGTGGACTGGGTCTTGATTATTGGTATGAGTTGGTGTTTCTGGAGGAACTTGGGTTGATCAATTGCGGTGGTATCCCAATGGCAATTGGTGTTCAGACCAACATGGCGACGCCAGCCATAGCGGAGTTTGGTAGTGAATACCTGAAAGAGACCTATCTGAGGCCGGCCATTGCAGGGGATATGGTTGGTTCAATTGCTGTAACAGAACCAGATGCCGGGTCTGATGTGGCCTCCTTGAAAACCACAGCTAAAAGAGAGGGGGATGTTTATGTAATAAACGGATCAAAAACGTTCATTACCAACGGTACCCAGGCCGATTTTCTGACTCTGCTGGCCCGCACCAGTGACGAACCCGGCTATCACTGCTTCGGTCTTTTTGTTGTTCCCACCAATCTGCCGGGTTTTCAGGTGAGCAAGAAGCTGGACAAAATGGGGATGAGGAGTAGTGATACAGCCGAGCTGTTTTTCGACAATATGAGAGTGCCTGTGGAAAACCTGATTGGTGAAGAGGGCGAGGGGTTCATTTATCAAATGAAGCAATTTCAGCATGAGCGGTTTTTTACCCTGCCCAGTACCTATGTTACCATGCGGGCGACCATTGAGAAGACCATTGAATATCTGAAAGAAAGAGTGGTTTTTGGGAAACCGTTGATTGCAAAACAGGTTCTGAAACATCGCCTGGCGGGATGGTTGACCGAACTGGAGGCAATGAAGCAGCTGACCTACCACATTGTCCGCATGAAGCAGGCAGGCATGGATGCGACCAAAGAGATCTCCATGGGAAAATTGCTGGCAGGGGATCTGGCGAATAAGATTTCTGGCGGTTGCCTGCAAATGTACGGGGGATCCGGTTTTATGAACGAGATGCAGATATCCCGTACTTTCAGGGATTCCCGCCTGACAGCCATCGGCGGTGGTGCCAGTGAGGTGATGTGTGACGTGATTTCAAAGCTGGAAGGAATGTAAGTGATAGACCCTTGCATATAAGGGGCTTATATCAGTCGAATGTTGATGAATTATGGGCTTCTATTTTTTTACTTGCCATGAACAGTTCATGATTGAACTCATTCTCGACGGACATCCTGTCCGTCTCTGAGGGCGGTCGTTGGCTTCACCATCCTGGTGAAGCTTAACCACTCCCAAACCGTTCAATCATAAACTGTTCAAGGCCTGTAGCGGGGACCATGTTTTACTCGCAGAATCTGAGGGTTACATTTTGATTTGAATTGTTTTCAGGGCATCATTTGCAGAATATTGGTTTAACAGAGCAGGAGAAAAGATGAGTACGGAAGGATTAATAAAAACTGAGTACCATGAGTATTTCGGCAAGGAGCATGATGCGGTCAGGCGTGCAGTTAGAGATTTTGTGAAAAAGGAGATCAAACCCTTTGTGGACGACTGGGAAGAGGAAGAAACGTTTCCGGTTGAGCTGTATAAAAAGGTTGGGGAAGTAGGATTTCACTCCATCGGTTATCCGGAAGAGGTTGGCGGGACCCCGGGCGATATATTTTTGCAACTGGCTGTAGCAGAAGAACTCTGCCGTTGTGGGTCAATGGGGCTGGTGGCCAGTCTTGGATCCATGCATATTGCAGTGCCCCCGATTCTGAACCACGGTACAGAAGAGCAGAAGGAAAAATTTCTGAAACCGGTTCTTGAAGGTGACCGGATAGCAGCCCTGGGCATTACCGAACCCAGTGGTGGTTCGGATGTCGCCGGCTTGAAAACAACGGCGGAAAGGGACGGGGATCATTATATCGTTAACGGCAGTAAAACCTTTATTACCAGCGCTACCCGGGCAGATCAGATTACATGCGCGGTAAGAACCGGTGGAGAGGGTGCCCATGGGATCAGCTTCCTGGTGATTGAAACAGACACACCTGGATTCAATGTGGCCAAAAAGCTGAAAAAAACCGGTTGGCGGGCATCGGATACAGCCGAGCTGTTTTTTGACAATATGAAAGTGCCAGTGGGAAACCTGATCGGCGAAGAGAACAAGGGATTTTACTACATCATGGAAAACTTTCAGTCTGAGCGACTGCAGTTGTGCATTATGGCAAACATGACATCTCAGATGTGCCTGGAGGAGTGCCTGAATTATGTTAAGGAGCGGGAGGCTTTTGGAAAATCCCTGGGCGGTTTCCAGGTTATCCGCCATAAACTCGCTGATATGGCAACCATGACTGAGGCCAGCCGTGAATTTACCTACCGGGTCGCAGCAAAGATGGGAGCCGGGGTAAATCAGGTTAAGGAGGTCTCCATGGCCAAGAATTTTGCCTGCAGTGTCAGTGACAAGGTTACATATGACGCGACACAAATTTTCGGTGGGTATGGCTTTATCAGGGAGTACCTGGTGGAAAGACTTTATCGGGATAATCGAATCCTGTCCATTGGTGGAGGAACAACAGAGATCATGAAGGAGATTATTTCCAAACTGATTCTGTGAGGGTTGGGGGTGACTGTTCAGTTCACTCCTCCGTAATGTGATGAATAGTCAGGTATTGGGAATACCGGAAAGTAGACCGACGGCTTGTCAAGGTTGGATCTTTCCATATTGATGATTTAGATGAGGCCGTATTAAGCTGCCATGTGGTTTTATACGGTTTTATCGTTTTTGAGCAAGGGATTGAATGAGACGAAATAGTAAGGATGTGATTGACAAACCAGGTCCACTGGCAGGAATCAAGGTGGTCGAATACGCTGTTTTTCATGCGGGCCCCGGATGTGGAGCGATTTTGGGCGATCTGGGAGCGGAGGTGATTAAGGTGGAAGGGGATATCGGTGATCCCATACGGCACTGGTCCCGGCTTGGAAAGCAGAACTATTCGCTGAAGAACGGTGGTAATCCCATGTTCGAATTTTCCAATCGCAATAAGAAGGGAATCTTTCTTGATATTAAGTCTGAAAAGGGAAAAGCGGTTTTTCATCGCCTGATCAAAAAGGCGGATGTGTTTCTGACGAATCTGAGACAGAGCACAAAGCCTAAACTGGGAATCGACTATGAGTCCATCAGGGAGATCAATCCCAAAATCATCTACTCCAGTGTGTCGGGATACGGCAAAAAGGGCGAGGCTTCAGACCTTGGCGCATATGACCCGCTTGGTCAAGCACGGTCAGGCATGATGTTCCTGACTGATGCCGATGGGCCAGCTCCGATCCAGATGGCGATTCTGGATCAGGCAACGGCCATTACCAACAGTCATGCCATCATGACGGCTCTTTATATTCGCGAGCGTGACGGGATCGGCCAGGAGGTTCATAACTCACTTTACAGCACTGCTTTATGGCTGACCCATGCGAACCTTCTGCTGTCTAATCTTAATCGTAGTGCCAAGGATTTTGCCTGGGTCAGGACCAAGAACTCCCCTTTGCGAAACAACTTTATCTGTAAAGATGGGAAATGGATTGTAGGAACCCACCACCCCGAAGCCAAATACTGGCGGATCTTTTGCGAAGCGACCGATCAGAATTCACTTGTTGATGACCAGCGATTTGTGGATGATGAAAGCAGGAGCGAGAACTCTGAGGAATTGGTTGCGATTTTTGACGAGGTCTTTAAGCAGAAGACCCAAACGGAATGGTCGGATATTTTTCTGAAGGCGGGGCTGATGTTCAGCCCGGTTCAGCAAATTAATGACGTCCCGGAGGATCCACAGGCAATCGCCAATGACTATGTGGTGGACTTTGATCATCCTGAGTTCGGAAGCATCAAGGTGCCAGGTTATCCGATTGAATTCAGCACGTTTTCAGCCGGAATACGCTCCGCGGCACCGAAACTGGGAGAGCATACTGATCAGGTTTTGAGAGAAATGGATTTCTCTGAGGAAGAGATCAGTGAATTGAAGGAGAACGGTATTATTCAATAGAAAATGATCTTATTTTTGCTTATGAAATTTCACTCAATGATGAGGAATTTGTATGGAAACAAAGATAAATTGGGAGAAACTGGTCCGCAGGATGGAACTCCTTATGAGGCTCAAATCTTTCCCGGTCGCGTTCAAGATGCTGGAGAAAAAAGAGATGCTCGACGATATACTTTTTATTCGGAGGCCAGCGGAAAAAGTCAGTATGTGTCAGTTGATTACCCAGGTCCGGAATTTTGACTGGACGGTGGGCGCTGATCTGAAGGATTTTATGAGTGATATGTGCCCTTCGATAATTGGACTGACCGACCTTGCGGAAGAGCCGTTTCTGGACGGAACCTTTCGCAGCATTGTCTGGACACGGAACCGGGAGGAGGGAAAACGATACGAAAATGCGATCCCCAGGCTACCCACCGGGAAATATGAAGCCGTCGCCATGGCGCCTCTGGTTTACAACCCGTTTGAGCCTGATATTGTCCTGATCTATGCTAACCCAGCACAGATGATGCTGTTGATCAATGCCCTGCAGTTTGAAGACTACGAAGTGATGCAGTTTTTCTGTGTGGGTGAGTCCTCCTGCTCCGACGCCATTGCCCGCTGTTACCTGACAGGCAAACCGTCCATGACGATTCCGTGCTACGGGGAGCGACGCTATGGACACGCCCAGGACGATGACATGATCATGGCGATTCCGGTGGGTCATATGGAAAAGGCCCTCCGTGGTTTGGAAGCGCTGTATCGTCGTGGAATCCGGTATCCCATCAGCTATGCTGGTGCGGAAAAAGACCTGACAGAAAACTACCCCGGGTCATATGGCAGTGTCGCCCAACTTGATTTTATTCGGGGTACGGACAACCGGGTGCTCCTCGGCGTTACCGGCAGTATTGCCACCGGAAAAAGCACGGTTGCCAGTATGCTGGAGGAAATGGGGGCCCCTATTATCGATTTTGATGTGCTGGCTCGCGAGGTGGTTGAGCCGGACAGGCCCGCCTGGAAGGATATTGTAGCCTTTTTTGGAGAACAGATACTGCAGGAGGATCGCACCCTGGATCGTCAGGCCATGTCCGATATTGTATTTAAGGATCTGGTAAAGCGAAAGAAACTGGAGAGTTTCATCCATCCGCGAATTCAGGAGGAGTTTGTTGCGCAACTGATGGAAATCACCTCAAATGATCCCAATGCCATCGTTCAGGTAGTAATCCCCTTGATGGTCGAACTCAGCCTGATGTACCTTTTCCATAAGCTACTGGTCGTGACAACCACGGGTGAGACCCAGGTCAAGCGTCTGGCGGCAAGGGATGGAATTTCAGAGGATGAGGCTATCACCATCCTGAGTACCCAGATCCCCATTGATGAAAAAGCAGGGTATGGAGACTATGTGATCAACAATGAAAACTCACTGGAAGATACCCGCAAACAGGCGGAAGCACTCTGGGAAGAGTTGAAAAAACTCCAGGCGGAAAAGCAGAAAGCCAACGCTTAGTCGACTTCAGGCAACGGTTGAAAAATAGACCAGATCTTTGGATGAGGTGTCGCTGAATCTGTTATCCTCGAACTGCCTGTTCAGGGCTTTCAGGACCAGCGGCATGGCCTTTTGGGAAAGGTGAATTTCGTCGGAAAAGTATGATCGGTCGACGGATCCGTCCGCCAGCAGGAGTTGATCAAATATATCAAGAAACCGGATACCGGCTTCATCTGCTTTTTGCTTCAGAACTCGGTTGAAAACACGGGTGACGCGATTTCGTTCCTCGCACGAGCCGTGAAAGAGATACTGTGGTGGTACGGTAATTCGGTCGTTGATTGTGGTTGGGGCGCTGGGAATGACGTTCCAGATCAGGGGTTCAAAACCGGAACGACGGGCTTCCAGGATTATGGAGAAGTATCGCTCGACCACCTCCTGGACAACAGCTTCCGGAGGGCGCCCCTGCTTTTGAGACTGAAGAACGATATGCGCCCGACAGTCAATCTCACCAAAACAGAACATCACATAGCTGCCGCTGTCCAGACCACTCAGCAGATTTTCCAGTTTTTCCCGGCCCATGGTCGTCGTGCCATACTCACACAGTTTGTAAGCCAGGACCGGTCCAATTCGATAGGAACGGAAAAATGGCAACCTGTTTTTAATGCCGGGGGTCGGCCATTCCGGTTGTATCTCATCTGATCCGCTGAAAAAATTGGCGTGACTGTCGCCGATACAGTGAATAATCATCTTACCAGTCCCATTGATCTCTCGGCAGCCGCAGCTTTTCACAATGGCGGCAGAGAGGGTTGACGACGTGATTGCTGATAAACTCCTCCCTGAGCTGCTTCATCTGTGGACCGTTCCATATCTCTGACAGACTCCGGTCATTGACGTTTCCTAGGCTGAGCTTATTATTGTAATCATTGCAGCAGGGGACCACCTCTCCATCCCACAATACGGTCATCCGCTCCCAGGGGAAATTGCATTCAACCCGATCTGATTGAACGGGCTTATCTTCTTCACTTTTTGCTTCAAGCTGGTTGATGTCGGTTGCGTTACCGTCCCAGGTGCTGAAGCTTTTCATCAGGAATTCATCAACCCCTGGTTGTGACTCCCAATAGGAACGGGTTTGATCAATGCTCTGCCGGTTCAGCTCGAAATCTATCATGGAGAGTACGGTTCGACAGTCACTTTGCAGCTCCTGCTTCAACTTCAGAAAACCGTTCAGATTATCCAGTGATCGCTGGTATGCGTTTTTAACCCCCCTGATTTTTTCAAAGGATTCGTTGTCGTGCCCATCCAGTGAGATATAGAGTATATCAGGTTTTGACTCCAGCAGCGCTTTTGATACCGGCTCAGTCAACATCAGGGGATTTAGTGAGAGACCGGTGATGATCTTTTTTTGGACCGCGTACCGGATGAATGTGTCAAATTCCCGGTGCAGCAGGCTCTCCCCGAAATGATGCAACCAGACCGGTTGGTGGTTAATATAGTCCTCATTTTCATCGACCAGTTCATCGATGATCCGCTTGAACAGTTCAAAATTCATGTCCCCCTGTTTGCGGGTCATATTGTTTGTGCGAGGGCACATGACGCAGTTCATGGGACACCGGTTGGTCAGCTCAATATTGAAAATGCCAAACGGGTCATTGCTTGCGGGCAGTCTTATCTCTTTTTCAACCATTTCTGTGATCAGGAAATCCGTTTCCAGTTATGGGTCGGCTCAAAAATTACTTGGCATTTTGTCGGCAAAATGTCCGGTTTTTATAGGACTTTTGTGGACAGCTTATGCCAAGTTATTTTTGTACGATCCCTAAGTTTCTCGAATGGGTCCTGTTTGCTACAGTGACAGGAGGGGTGACGATCTCTACTGCTCAGGTCCAGAACTTCTCCTGGATCTGGGTTTTAAAGGTAAGAACCTCGATATTTTCAATAGTATCAGCTGAGAGTTGCTCAACATCGAGTTTAGCCTCATCTACTTCCATGGAGTGAACCTGCCCATGAATCTCGGGTTTTCTGGGTTGGAAAACGGTACAGCAATCGGGAAAGGGTTGGATACTGATATTGTATGTTCCGATTTTTTTGGCCCAGTTGATAATCTCAGCTTTCTCCATCCCGATCAGGGGCCTGAGTACAGGTACGGTTGTGACAGTAGCGGTACAGTTTAGATTTTCAAGCGTCTGTGAAGCCACCTGCCCCACCGCTTCTCCAGTTACAAATGCCAACGCCTTGTATCGCTCACGCAGCCTTTCTCCGATGTGGTACATCATGCGTCGATACAAAATCGTTCGGTTTTTTTCTGAGCATTTGGCCTTGATCTCTTTCTGGATGTCGGAAAAGGGGACGATCAACAGGGTTGATTCCGGCTGATATCTGCTGAGGTGCGTCACCAGGTCAATAACCTTCTGCCGGCTTTGCTCTCCAACGAAGGGAAATGAATGGAAATGAAGGTAGACAGCTGTGCAGCCCCGCTTCATCATGAACCAACTGGCGACAGGGCTGTCGATGCCACCACTGATCAATGAAAGCACCTTTCCCGCAGAACCGGAAGGGAGCCCGCCCTGCCCGGGGGTTTTATCCAGGTAGAGGATAGACCGGTTTTTCGGCCAGATCTCAATGCCCACTTCGATTTGTGGATGATGCAGGTCTACCTTGAGGTCTGGGAGCTCTTCCAGTATCCGGCCGCCTAACTCAGCTGAAAGCTGCATGGAATTCATGGGAAAACTCTTGTCACTCCGTCGTGCAATCATCTTAAATGTGGCTGATGTTTGACGGTTGCTCTCCAGGTATTTCCGGATGAGGGCCAGTGACTCGGCTGCGAGAGTGTCTATCTCGTGGTCAGCTGCAACCGTGACACTGAAATTGGCGATGCCTGGGATGTGCTGTAAGGCTGTACTGACCGGTTGCAGTTCCCCTTCGATCTGCAGGATGATGCGCCCGTGAATCTTACTGATTTGACAACCGCCCAGGGCAGAGAGATGTGCTTTGATGTTTCGCATCAGCAGGTTCTCAAACCAATGCCGATTGTTGCCCTTCAGCCCGACTTCTGAGTATCGGATGACGATCTGTTGCATGGAGATCCTTTTTTATAATATGTTCAGTCTTCCTCCATCGAGAGTATTCTGATTTAAAACACGCATGAATCCATCCATGGAGCTGTTGGAAAACGTCCTGTTTTCCATCGTTTTAAATCATAATACCCTCGACTCCGGGAAACCTAAGTTGTAAACAATAAATCAATTAATTAAACGGTATCATCGACAAGAACCCCGATTTTTTCAAGCCAGTGCGGAGTGCTATCCTGTATCTGAATCTCTTTTTCAGTAAAAGGGTGGACGAATGTCATTGATTCACAATGCAGGGCCTGCCGAGGTAATTTTAACCGGTCGATGAGGCGATCAATGTTGCGGTGCTCGAACCAGTCTAGAAAGACATCTTCATCCGGGTAATATTTTTTATCCCCAACGATGGGACAGTTGATCGCAGCCAAGTGGGCCCTGATCTGGTTGGTTTTTCCGCTTACTGGTTTTATCCAGATACGAAAGTACGGCCCCCAGGGCTCACAGGCTTCGATGATCGTCTGGCTGCCATTCGTGTCTGCTGTGTCCAGTATCAGTTTTGTATAGATTCTTGAGTTTCGGTCGGGAACAAGGTTCCCCGTTATTGATCCGACAGCGGGTTGCCCGAAAGCGACTGCCTGATAACGCTTCTCAACTTCACGCAGTCGAAACAACCGCTGGACTTTGCTGCAGGCGTTGCGGTTTTTCCCGAACAGCAGCACCCCACTGGTTTCAATGTCCAGACGGTGAACGGGGTTGATCTCATCATTGTCGTACTTCTCTTTGATCATGATAGCCAACGAGTTGAAATAAAAACTGGTGTTGGGAATCACCGGCAGGAAATCCGGTTTTGAGATGGCGAGTAGCCAGTCATCTTCGAAGAGAATCGGCAGATCGAGAGCCAGAGGGTCCTCGTCACTTCTCAAGTGGAGATATTCGATCCAGTCTCCCTGTTGCAGCATGGTCTGCCTGTCAACGAACTCACCATTCAACTGTACGCGGGTCGATAGAACCTTTTCCAGGTGCCTGGAGTCCTCGTTTTTGAAATAGCGCTCTCGAATAAAATCCTGGAGCAACTTGGTATCAAAATCGTACCGATAGCGAAAAATCTTTTCGTTTTGATAAAGCACGTTATATATGGGTAGAATTTGAGGCTGAATAGCTGAGACACTTAAGGGTCGGCTCAAAAATTACTCAAGTGTTTCCCATTAGTGAAAAGGAAACACGCTGCTATGGCATTATGCTGGCAAAATGTCCGGTCTTTATGGGACTTTTGTGGAAAGCTTCTGCCAAGTTATTTTTGTTCGATCCCAAAGATAACCAGGAGTTTCATTTCCTGCCGCAGGTGGAAATGGCAGACCGTCTATTCCATCTGATCCAACTATTCTACTATTTCCCCGGAAGTTCATCAACCAGATAGCGCCTGATGGACTTCAGATTTTCAGGGGCTCCTTGTGTTTATTGACGATTAAATGCTAGAGTGCCGTTACGCACAGGGTAAAGTTGGCGCAAACAAATTGTCGGTTGCTCCCCTGGGATTGATTGATGTCCCCGTGGAGCCAATGAGCCGGTTTGAATCAAAAGCAGGAGTCCCCCGGATGTCCGAGGAAGAAAAAACAGCAGAAGCGGCGAAGGTTGACGAGAAAACGTTCAAAAGTCAGGTTGACCAGTTCGTCCAACATCATCGAATCAAGCAGTTGGAACTGCTGAAGGATAACAAGCGCCGAAATATGTCGCTCAAAGACGTGATTCAGCGCTCACCCATACTGCCTGATGAAGCGGTAGAGCTCCTTTTTGCTGATGGGCAGGGGGCCGGTGTATCGGAAGAGGTGATCAGTCAGGTTTTCGACTCGCTCAAGGATATGCAGGGTAACATCAATGCCCTTGATTCGAGGCGACGGTTTTATATCCTTGAAACGATCAATTTTTTCAGTAGCAAGATCGGTATTGGAAAACTGATTCCGGCACTTATCACACTGGGTGGTGAAGATCAGCGTAAGGCTATCAGTGAATTTGTGTTTCCAACATTTTTCAGTATTCAGAAAAATGTCGAAACCCTGGTTGCCTGCGATGAGATCTTTGATACGAAAAGTGTTCATATTGATCGTGGTGGTCTCTATGTCTTTATCTCTGACATTTCTCGCATCGCTATTCGCTTGTTCAAGAAGGATTTTCTCAAACAGGTTGCCGCTGGTGTCCCGACCCTGGCTTTCATGTCAACCGCGTTTGATCCAACATCCTTCAAGTTTAATGAGAAGTTCAAGGCAGAAGGTGAGTTCGCCTACCAGGAGATGATTGATGATGAAGATAAGATTCGGGAGATCGTTCTTGATTTTATCGTTGCAATTCAGTCACACGAAAGCCTCTATACCTATTCACTCAAGCGGGATCAGTTCTATAAGAATTTTCTGGCGGGATTGACAAAAGAGGACCGCTTCAAAGGGGTGGACCCGATTGATGTCAGTAAGATCCTGGCCGGCTGTCTCATCGCTAACGAGCAATTCCAGCCTCCAGATGGGCTCATCGATCGAATGATCGATAAAAAAACATTTGATGCAGATGATACACAGGCCATGTGCCGGCAGTTTATTGACAACCTCTCTCCCAGTATCATCTATCGGATGATCGGCAGGCTGCGAGTGAGCCTGCAGCACATTTCCAAAAAGAACTTTGGAAACGAATTCCAGGATGTTCAGAAATTTTCGGTTAAATCCATCCTGAAAAATGTCTGGACCGGTTTTATTACCCTGGTCGAAAAGGGCCTGTCTGCCACTACAGATCCTTTTATCAAAGCGTTTGCTCAGGTCAAGCGATCATTCGAAGGGTTTGTTGAGGAGGAAAAAACCCGGGATGAAACTGTCACCTCATCTTTGTTGGACGATACGGCCCTCAGCGGTCCGGCAGACGGGTTTCAGTCAAAAAATCTCGATGCGTTTTCCCAGATGACCCAGTCCTTCCAATTGGTGGAGACCAATATCATCTCCTTCCGGGGAGAGCACGAAGGAGCTACGTTTAAGGACTTCGGGCACAATACCCGTCTGTTTCGAAATGATGAGGGGTTGATGGTCCAGTTTCTGTCGGTGTTCAAGCTTCTGTTTAAAAAACTGGCACAGGACGAAAAGGTCAAGGAAGTGACCTATGAAAATCAGCGTCAAATCAGGGAGTACTACGCCGCGTATCAATTTGATCACTACCTGATCTGCATCGGTCTGACCCATATCCGGAATCCGAAGTTGCCGGTGATCGATGAAAAATCGATTTTCCCCTATGCTGTTCTCTTTGCCGAAGGAAAAGTAAGGAAAGAAGGGAAGGCTGCCAGCCGCATTGTCAAGCATAACGGGCAGACGAAAATCTACAATGATATCGGTTTTTCAGGAAAGACCGCCAAAGTTTTTTTCGAGGCGCTTTACCTGATTTTGCACCTGCTACCGGGAGAGGACTGGGAGAAGAAATCGGCCCAAAGAAGTATTGCGTTTCTGACGAAAGAGTTGAACCGCTTCCTCAGTAAGAAGGATAAACTGTTGTACTGCGAAGGGAAGCTTTAACACCTGAATCCCAATCTGGTTCCAGGGCTCAGTTATCGATCCAGCTCAGGTCCGCGTCTCCCTGTCGGATAATTTCAGCAGGTGAGACTGAAAAATCGATGATGGCGGACTGGGAAACAAAGATGTCTCCGCAATCTATGATACAATCAACGCGCTTTCCATACTCCTCATCAATGTCATAAGGATTCTGAAATCCGTTCTCATCCCCGGGCAGGCTGCTACTCAAAACCGGCTGCTCCATGTTTTCAGCCAGGGCAGTCGCGATGGGCGCCTCCGGCATTTTGACCCCGATAGTTGCTCTCGGGGAGAGCATTGTCTTCGGAACCATTTTGGAAGCTTCAAATATAAACGTATAAGGCCCGGGTACAATGGACTTGATTTTTCGAAAAACAGGGGTGCGGATTCCTTTTGTATATTGTTGAAACTGGCGCGTATTGCTGCAGATAAATGTCAGGGGTTTTTTCTTGTCAATATCCTTGATCTGGTAAATCCGTTTCATCGCCTTCTTACTCTGGATATTGCATCCAAAGGCATAAGTTGTATCGGTACCATATATAATGACACCATCGTTCTTAAGAATGTCGATGACCTTGTCAATCAATCTTGGTTGGGGGCTGAAGGGATGAATTTCAAGTATCATGTTTGCTGCCGTGCAAGGTTTTGACAGGATTAAAGATTCTGCCGAATCGCTTCGTATAGAACAATGGCGACAGATGAACTCAAGTTCAGACTTCGAACACCAGGGTTTGACATGGGAATCGTACAGCATCTCTCGGGAAATTGATCAAGATATCGTCGGGAGATGCCTCGGGTTTCACTGCCGAATATCAAGGTGTCCCCAGGCTTAAACCGTTTCTCAGTGTAGCTTGTCTCCACCCTGGCGGAGAACAGGTGAATGTTGTTCGGGTCAAGCTCAGCCATGTATCGTTGCTGGTCCTCATGATACCGCCACTCCAGAAACTCCCAATAGTCCAGTCCGGCTCGCTTCAGGTATCGATCCGAGAGCTTGAAACCGATGTTGCCGACAATATCAAGGGGTGTGCTGGTTGCCGCACACAGACGTCCGATGTTACCGGTGTTCTGTGGTATTTGCGGTTCCAGGAGAGAGACTGTAAACATAACCTTTTATGCTGGTTGTTTGTTGGATGTCTTTATCAGATCGGCATATTTCAACCCGTTTCCGCCAAATATGTCCAGCGCGCTCCCAACCGTAAAATCTATTTTTCCACGTCCCAGTGTATCAATTATCTGAATGTCGTCCCAACTGTGAACACCCCCCGCATAAGTCAGCGGGATTTTTGCCCAGTCGCCTAACAGCCGGACCAGGTTTTTCTCGATTCCACCAGATTTACCCTCTACATCCACCGCATGAATCAGAAATTCGCTGCAAAACGATGAAAAATAGTCAAGTTGCTCAGGCTCAACCTCAACTGTTGTGAATTTCTGCCATCGATCCGTCACAATCCAGTATCGGTCATCTTTTTTGCGGCAGCTGAGATCCAGGACGAGCCGGTCTTTACCGATAGTGCCGGACAACTCCCTGAGACGCTCTTCGTGGATCAACCCATCTTTGAAAACATAGGAAGTCACAATGACCTTTTCGGCACCTTTTTCCAGCCAGTCCAGCGCATTTTGAGCATTGATACCGCCTCCCAATTGCAGTCCCCCCGGCCATCCGGAGAGTGCCTTTTCAGCTGCCAGGTCATTCCCGGCGCCCAGGCGGATGACGTGGCCACCAACCAGGCCGTCCTCATGGTACTTTCTGGCATACCAATCAGGACTCCGCTCACTGGTGTAGTTCACAACGGGGCTTTTCGCTCCATCTGTCAGAGTTCCACCAACAATCTGTTTGACTTCACCTTCATGCAGGTCGATACAGGGTCGAAATTTCATTTCTGCGATATTCAGTAAGTGATGTCAGGTTGCGTGAGAGGTACTGATTTTCTTTGTAGCTCTATCAATAAACTATTTTGCAGGTTGTGAAAACAGTAGAAGGAAAACTTTTTTTTTGGTAATTTGTTGTTATTAAGAAATTTCAAAGAGATCACTCTACCTTAGCTTCACTCGAACCTGATACGGCTGGACCGAAAAAGGCATATTCTGAATGAGATCGTCACGTACATGCTCTATATACAGTAAGATACTTCTTGTGTTTGTTGTTGCCCTGGCAGAGTTTTTTCTGGCTCGCATGGCGCTGCTGCTGTTATACCCCAAACAGTTTGCTTCCTTGGGCAGCTTTCAGGTGATAAAGGCATTTATCGAAGGGATGCGATTTGATCTTGCCTCCATCACTGTGTTTTTCTCCATCCCCCTTCTTCTGGTGGCTCTGCCATTTAATATCTTTCGAAATCGAATATGGCAATGGATTTGGACCTGGGTGATTTTTCTGATTTTGTTGATGATGACGGGGGTATTGACCGGGGATATCGTCTATTTTGATTATGTTAAACGACACACAGCCCATGAACTGCTGGTTTTCGGTGAGGGTGATGCCAATCTCATGGGTGGGATGATTTTCGGGGTTTTTCTGCCATATATGCTGGCTTTTATAGTCAATGCTGCAATCCTTATCTATGTGTGGAAGAAAATAAGCCGCCTGACGCTGAGCCGTTCGCGGTCCGTCATCTGGTCAATTCTCACTTATGTGGTCTATTTTCTGGTCCTGGTGACAGCAGGCCGTGGCGGTCTTGGATATAAACCCATTGCCATCATCGATGCCTTTGCCTCTGGAAATACCGTATACAGCAACCTGGTTCTCAATGGGGTCTTCAGTATTTCCCAGGCTTCTCTGAAAGCGTCGGACGTGAATCACTATTTTTTCCCCTCTTCCGAAGCACTGGCTATTGTTAAAGAGCGGAGAGAGATTGATAATCCAACCTTCCCCTTCCAGAAGAAAATCGATCAATCCACTTCCAGAGAGCAATATAACCTTGTCTTTATTCTGGTGGAAAGTCTCAGCTATAAATATATTGATGCTTTCTCGGGTCAAAACCTGGGAATTACGCCGAACCTGGATCGAATGACAGGTCTGGGCTTAAAATTTACAAACTTCTATGCCAATGGCCAGAGAAGTGTTGAGGGAATCCAGGCAACCCTGACGGGTATTCCCTCCATTATCGGGCTGCCGACGATTGGAGTGGGTATCCTGGCAAAGTACTCCAAACTGGGGGAGATGGCAGAAAAAAACGGCTATGCCACCATTTTTGTCGAAAGTCTGAAGCGCAGATCGTTTCGGCTGGATGCCATTGCCGGGTCAGCTGGATTTAAAGAGTTTTACGGTATGGAGGATATCCCCATTCTGCTGGATTACCCGGATCCCAAAGGAGCTCGCTGGGGCTGGGATTACGAAACCTATATGAAAGCGGCTGACAGGATGGAGAAGGTGAAAAAACCCTTCCTGACCTATATTGTCACCGGCACAACTCATACCCCCTATCCAAGACTGCCTGATTTTCTGGAGAAGTTCCCCCATGATGCCAACAAGGAGGAGGGGTTCCTGAATACTGTCTACTATACTGACTGGGGTATCGGGCAGTTGATAGATAGACTCAAAAAGCAACCCTGGTTTGATAAAACGATCTTTATCATTACGGCAGACCACGCCCTTGCCCACTACCAGGCTGGCAGTTTCAAGGAGCGCTTCCATATCCCCCTGATCGTATATGCCCCCGCTATTTTTAAGCCGGCGACTATTCATACAACCTGGTCACAGGTGGACATTTTTGCGTCGATCATAGATGTTCTCAAACTGCAGGGGCACTACAGCTCCCTGGGTGTCTCCTTTTTTAACCCTGACAACAAGAGCCTGGCCATGGTCCGTGAGGGGTCTGTTATGGGAATGGTTGATGAAGCGGGCTACCTCAGGCATTCATTGAGCAACAGGCTTGAAACCGGCTCTTTTAATGAGAAAATGCCGGATGCCTACTTCGACTCCCTGGAAAAAAGACTGCTGGCAACTGATCAACTGGTATATGATCTGTTGAAGGAAAATCGCTGGGCCGAATAGTACTATATGCAGCAATTTCAGGATAATGCACCCTCTGATGTTTCATACCTTCAGAAGAGGGTAATAAGGGGATGCCTGTCAGGGTAAAGGATGCTTACTTCAAAAAATATCAGAAAGTTAGCCGATGAATTGCTCACTCAAATTTAATTTTTTTCAAATATGCTTGACATGTTTTTAAGGTAAAGCTAACATTTTATCTTTGACTGACGGCGAGGTAGCTCAGTCGGTAGAGCAGGGGACTGAAAATCCCCGTGTCCCTGGTTCGATTCCTGGCCTCGCCACCAGTCAAATCTGAGTTGATTAAATATTTCAATGTTTTACCTCAAAATAGGGGTTGACAGCAAAATGCTAATCAGACATACTCAGGGATATTAGAGATTCGCTTACGCGACAATAAAAAAGCAAAATTTGTTATTTTGGACTTGCTAAAGCAAAAAGGAAACTCTAGTATTAAGGTTTAAGTTCATTGACATCAGAATCGGGATAGACAGCGTAGATAGAAGAAATAAGAAGTA
>JAOZRE010000366.1:0-3178 GCA_029940215.1 bacterium
CCTCCGGCATGACGGACGAGTCAATCGTGATGATCTATGTAGAGTGCGATGGAGAACCTTCCCGTGCCAATAATGAGGGGTCTGAAGATATTACCACTTTAATGATTTCACCAGAGGAAGCCGGGGACCTATGCCACCGAAAAGAAATCAAGATCGATGTTAAAACATGGTTGGTGCTCAGTCGATTTGCAGAAACCGGGGCGATTTAAGATAACACCAGGTCGCATTATTTTTCGAATCCGATGGCGAACATCCGGTCCAGATCGTGTTTTGAGTATGCTCGAAAGGCAATCATGGTTTCGGTTGCCAGAATCCCCTCCAGTCCAGCTAACTGATCTGTAACCAGTTCAGCCAGATCATCATCTTTACCCACACGGATGATCGCAATAAGGTCGAATCTCCCCGTGACGGAGTACACCTCTGTTATCCCATCAATATCCACCAGTTGTTCAGCTACTGTTTTGATCTTTTTACGCTCTACATTCAACAGAATAATCGCTGTAACCATTTTCACTCCTGTAAGGTTTTATTTAGGGCTGATCTATTTGTGGTTGATTGGATAGCGGGTTTCTGCCCCGTGTTGATCCTTGATAATCAGGGTATGGCTATTGTTCCAAAGTATATCATCCATGTTACAGTATATCGATGCATAGTCGCGGGGAAGGATATCCTGTGGCCAGGGAGGATAAATGGTATTCACCATGATTTTTCCCTTATCATTTACAAGGGAAAAGGCATTCGGGGCAGGAACGGTATCTTCACTTGTATTGTGAAAGATCAACTCCAGGTTCAGGCCAGAAATATTGCAGCATTTCCACTCCAGGACCTCCGTAATATCCGAATTCATGTACATTTTTAGTTCTAACATATTGGTATAACCCATTATGATGATGGATAAAGCTGTGTGTTCGCGGTGTCAGAAGCTACAGCTTTTCAATCATGCGCCGATGAATGATTGAGTAGTAGCGAAATCCGGAGGTGCTGTGAGAAACGATGCCGGAGAGGAGGATGATGGCAAAAATACCCCATTTCTGGTAAGGATCTATCAATATCAATTCTCCCAGAAATATAATTTTGAGGATGATCAGCCAGCCTCTGTTCTGGATCAGCCAGACCCCATTTGAAAAAAGGTCCAGGAAGATCATCAGGAGACCTGTTACAGCGGTTGCAATATAGTAGGGTCTTAGTTGCTCATAAGGGAGGTCAAAGAGAAAACCGCCGGCATATCCGCTGGCGGCACAGAGGTGAAAACTTCTGGTGATGACGTTCAGCCAACGTTTCCCGGGGAAATGCCGGCTGTTTTCAGGAAAGACCAATCGAAATAATGCCATGTAGTTCTATTGTAAAATATAGTTAATTCTGTCAAACAGGATTGCGACACCGCACATCTCAAAGGAATCTGCATTCAGGAGGTTGTTGAATTCAATCTGGTACTTTTTGAATTCCGTTTTGTTCTTCTGCAGAAATTGATGTATTTTGTCTTCAAAATCTTCAGAATCCGGAAAATCCTGCAGGATTTTTACTGATACTGCGTACTTCAATTGATGCAACTGTCTCAGTAACAGGCCCCTGTGTTTTTTACCCCACTGAGATTCAATTTCAACCCGCATCAGTCGGCTGTTGAGCTTCTTAAAATGGAGCATTGAATCAATTCCCTGTGACAGGAGAATTGAATTTTCAAGTGTGATACCTGATTTTCTAACCAGGTTGATAACCTCCATGCTGTTGCGCATAAACTCGCCACGGCTGAGGTCCCGGGCAAGTTCTGGAGATATTCCAAGTGTCATCAGGTTCTCGCAGGTATTTTGAAGATGTCGCATTTCATCCGGGTCCATTAATTGTTCAAATTTTTCCTGGAACTCTTTAACCATCTCCTCAAAATCAAGGGTCATGGAAAATTCGACTTTCTGGTTGTTGTTGCTGCTAATTAATAGCCAGATCAACACGTTCTTGATGAACTTTTCGATGTTAACCAGCAAGGTATAGGCCGAGTTGATGCTGGTGATTTGGAGTTCCTCCATCACACGGCGCCGTAATGAATCCAGATCGAAAATTCGGTTAAGAACGGTATAGCCAATCACTATTTCGGCTGGGCTGACATCCACTATGGAGAGAACGTCGGGAAGTAGTGTGATTCCTGCCTGGTTGATCGTCTTGTTTACAAGAACGGTCCCAATGATTTCACGTTTCAGGGGGTGCTCATATTCCGTGATGTTATAATTTTCATGGAGCTTGTGGGGGAAATAGTTGTAGTACTCGTCATCCAGTACCGCATCTTCAAGGGTGCCGGATTTTACCAACTCTTTGTAGAAATGCATCTTGGTATAACTTAACAGAATCGCAAGATCCGGTCTTGGAGCACCTATATTATTAATAAAATAGTTGTCCAACTGTTCCTTGGAGGAGAGAATATCCTTGTTGGGGTCCAGATATTTTTTCTCGGTTAGGAAATCGATCACTTCCATAATGGGCTTGATATCATTTTTGGAACGGGAGTTGTCCATACTGATGATTTGCCCCTGGGCCCTGTTGTCATGAAGTACCAGTTCGGCTACATCATTTGTCAGTTCTTCCAGGAGCTGATTTCGAGCCTCCTGTGACGGAATCTGACCGCTGCTTACCAGAAAATCCATCAGAATTTTCATATTGACTTCATGGTCGGATGTGTCCACTCCTCCCGAATTATCAATGGCATCTGTGTTCAACTTGACACCAGCAATAGCTGCATCGAGCCTCGCGAGCTGTGTTAACCCGAGATTTCCACCCTCGCCGATGACCTTCACCTTCAATTCCCTTGCATCTATACGAACAGCATCATTTGCTGTATCTGCAACCTGTGCATGGCTCTGGTTGTGGGACTTGATATAGGTTCCGATTCCACCATTCCAGAGTAGATCTACATAGGCTCTGAGCAGGAGTTTGATCAGTTCTTCTCCGGACACCGCATCTGATGTAGTTCCCACCAGTTTTTTAATTTCAGGTGACAGGGATATGGATTTTGCAGCTCGATCAAATACACCACCCCCGGAGCTGATGAGTGCGCGATCATAGTCCATCCACGTCGACCCCGGCGTGTTGAAGAGTCGTTTGCGCTCATTGAATGAAATTTCGGCATCCGGGTTCGGATCGACCAATATGTGTATGTGGTTAAAGGCACCATTTAAAAGAAAAAAAGAAA